>WJKA01000269.1 GCA_014729375.1 Chitinivibrionales bacterium | reverse complement strand
GGTCCATGTTTGCGATATTTTCGCACCGCCGCCATTGCCTGAAAGCGCAACTGCTTTGATATTCGATGCACCCAGACAGATTCCCAGAGATTTGGTTTCTTTCATGTAATATCAGTATAAGTGTGCTATTCGTTGAATGAGGTTACGTTTATTCCGGCTACAAACGTATAGTAATATACAAGATTGGAAAAATACATTTTGCAAATACGGATATTTTTGCCGGGTAACACCCGGAGGCGGCGGCTAAAGACAATCCAAAACAAGCAGCTTTTCATTTTCAAATACCGGATTGTCCGGCATCAATCACCATCCAGCATATTCCCCAGTGCCCCGAGTACCGAGCCTTCCCCTTTACGTGATCCGCCGGCGCGCGGTGCATGTCTGATTATTCTGTCGGCCATGCGGGAGAACGGGAGGCTCTGAAGGTACACGGTCCCTTTGCCGCGCACGGTGGCAAGGAAAAGTCCTTCACCGCCAAAAAACATCGATTTCAGCCCGGAAACCATGTGGATATCATAATCTATTCCCCGGGTAAACGCAACAATGCATCCGGTATCGATATTGATCGTCTCGCCATTGAGTTCTTTCTTTACAATGGTGCCGCCGGCATGAACAAATGCCATACCGTCACCGCGCAAGCGCTGCAGGATAAACCCCTCGCCGCCGAAAAAACCGGTGCCAAACCGCTTTGTAAACGCAATCGAAACCTCAGTGCCCAGTGCGGCGCATAAAAAGGCGTCTTTCTGGCACAGCAGTTCTCCGCCCAGGTCGGTCATATTGACCGGAATAATTTTTCCCGGATACGGCGCTCCGAAAGCTATCCGTTTCTTGCCCGGACTCTGGTTGGTGAAATGGGTCATAAAAATCGATTCCCCGGTTAACGCGCGCTTGCCCGCGTCAAACAGCTTGCCGAGCAGGCCGCTGTCCGGTCGGGAACCGTCGCCCATTTTCGTATCAAATGCTATGCCATCCTCCATCCAGTTCATCGCCCCGGCCTCCGCAACAACGGTTTCCTCCGGGTCAAGTTCCACCTCAACAACCTGCATGTCATCCCCGAAAATCTCAAAATCCACCTCGTGGCATTTCATGATTGAGTACTCCTTCTGGTAAAATGTCCGGTCAGTATCTCAAATCGTTGTCATTCCCGAATCGAGCCTGTACCCGACCCGATCAGGTATCCGGTACAGGCATCGTTGTCTCAAATCGAAGAAACCATCACGCACCCAGCACTCGTTCGTACCATCGTGAGTTCATGCGCTCGTACGCTCACCCTCCCTAGTGCGCCACACTCCAGTTCACCCCGGTCCCCGCATCGACCTTTAAGGGAACCGTCAACTCGTACGCACTACTCATCGTGTCCACTACCCATTTCACAAAAGTATCGGCATGGCTCTCCTTCACTTCAAAAACAAGCTCATCGTGAACCTGCAGCAGCATTGCATCAGAGGGAAATTTTTGTTCAATCTCCTCATGAATACGGACCATCGCGATTTTAATGATATCCGCGGCAGTGCCCTGAATCGGAGTATTGATTGCGGTCCTCTCGGCGGCCTCACGCACCTGCCTGCTTTGGGCGTTTATCTCCGGAAGATACCGCCTTCGGCCAAGCAGTGTTTCGGTGTATCCGTACAGCCGCGCATTCTCGATTGTCATGTCCATATACGACCGGATTGTCGGAAACTGCTCGAAATATGTTTCAATAAAATGCCGCGCTTCCTTGAAAGAAATATTCAACTGCCGGGCAAGATTAACCGGTCCCATGCCGTACATAAGCCCGAAATTGATCGTCTTTGCCGATCGGCGCATTTCAGGACTGACAAGCTCAATGGCCGTATTGTACATCACCGAAGCTGTTTGCGCATGAATGTCCCGGTCTTCCTTGAACGCCTGGATCAGCAACGGATCGCGGGACACATGGGCAAGTATACGCAATTCAATCTGCGAATAGTCGGCCGAAACAATCACATACTTTTCCGGTGCAACGAAAGCTTCCCGTATCCTCCGACCGTCATCGGTGCGGACAGGAATGTTCTGAAGGTTCGGATTAGTGCTCGACAGGCGCCCTGTTGCGGCAATGGTCTGATTGAATGACGAATGCACGCGGCCGGTTTTTGCATACACCCGCTGCGGAAGAGCGTCGATATAGGTTGACAGCAGCTTCTGGACTTCACGGTAATCAAGCAGCAGTCTCGCCACCGGATAATCAGGCGCAAGCTTTTCGAGTGCGTCGACATTTGTCGATAAGCCTGTTTTTGTTTTTCGCGATTTTGGAAGACCGAGCTTGTTAAAAAATACATCGCTGATCTGTTTCGGCGAATTGAGATTGAACTCCTCCCCCGCACTATCATAAATATTTTGCGAAATTTCCTCAAGTTGCTTCTGATATTCCTCCGACATTTTTTTCAGCAACAGAGCATCAATCAAAATACCGTTCCACTCCATCTCTGCCAGAACCGGAACAAGCGGCATCTCGATCTCTCTGAACAATTCGCTCACTTTTTTTTCCTGCAGCATTTTCTCGAATTTCTCCTTGAGCAGGAGCGGAACAATAACATCCTCTCCCGAATACGATGCCGCATCTTTGACTGCAACAGTCGAAAAGGAAACCTGCTTTGTCCCTTTGCCGATAAGTGTTTCTATTGACGTAGTCCTGCAATTGAGAAAATCCAGCGCCATGGAATCAAGACCGTATCGCCTTGTTCCCGGATCAATCACATATGCAGCAACCATGGTGTCAAATTCAATGCCGCTCATGGTTATTCCATAGTTTTTAAATACCTGAAAGTCGTATTTCAAGTTCTGACCGATTTTTTTGATCCTGCTCGATTCGATCATTTCGCGGCACGCTCCAAGCACTTCCTGCAGCGGAAGATTCCGATCACTGTGTTCATGGCCAACAGGAATATACAGGGCTGAAGACGTATCGATTGCCATGGCAATGCCGACTAACCCGGCTTTCCTGGGCTCCGTGCTCGTTGTCTCCGTATCGATCGAAACAAATCCCGCATTGTCGATTTTTCTGCAGAACGATTCGACCTCATCGACCGATTCGGGAACTACCGCTGAAAATGATAACGATTCAGAATTTTCAAAAAGCGGATAATTGAGCAGTGACTTGAAATCGAGCTCTTTGAAAAACTCAATACACTCCTGCTTTTTAACGGGCCGTGCGGCAAAAGAGTCCCATTGCAATTCGATATCGAGACCATCTTTGAGCGTTACAAGCTCTTTGCTGAGTACTATCGCGTCTCTGTTATTTTCAATTTTTTCAATCAGCTTTTTATTCTCGAGGCATGATGGGTTTTCCAGAAGGGAATCGATTGTTCCGGCTTTCTCGAGGATTCTTACCGCTGTTTTCGGCCCGACGCCGGGAACACCGGGTACATTATCGGAGGCGTCCCCGGTAAGCGCCAGGAAATCCCTGATTTTCTCGGGTCCGACGCCCATTTTTGCTACAACCTCTGCAGCATGCAGGGCATTCAGCTTTCCCCCTGTTTCAGGCGCCAGCATGGTGACATTTTCATTAACGAGTTGCATGAGGTCCTTGTCCTTTGTCAAAAGATACACCTCAAATCCCTGTTTTTCAGCAGCTCTGGTCATATACGCGATAATATCATCGGCCTCCAGGCCATCTCTGGACAAGGTGGGAATATTCAGCACGGAGAAGAGTTTTTCGATAAGCGGCATCTGGGAAATCATATCATCGGGCATGGCCTCGCGATTTGCCTTGTATTCCGGATAGAGTTCATGACGGAATGTCGGTTTGTCGGAATCAAAAACCGCTGCGATATACGGGCATTCGAAATCCTGGAGGAGCTTGAGCAGCGAGAGGGCGGTTCCGTACACCGCGCCGGTAGGCTGCCCCTTCGAGTTTGTCAATGGCGTCCGCAGCATGGCAAAATACGAACGGTATGCCAGTGCATGACCGTCAATGAGATACAGTTTTTTATTCACAGACCTCCTTACGCTTGTATAAGCAATATCCGATATGGCTACCAGCTTTTCCAGACTGCAAATACGCAATTATCCAGCGCATTGCGTTTATCGGGTTCAGCGGCAACCATTACTCCCCATTGAGGCTTTGCATATTTAAATCCGACAAATATCCTGTTATTGCTTTGAAATTCATAGTCATGGAAATCATACGTGAAATTATTCCGGTAACAGAAACTGACGTTCAAAGGACGAATGAAAAAATGCTTGAAAATCTCAATGTGCGGTGCATAATCAATTGATGAATATAAATACTGGTACCCTTTATAATGATACATCCATGCATCGATCATCGTACTGTTCTCAAATCCGGTGATTATTCTGTTGGCATAACAGATTTTCTGAAACGAATTGAATGTAATACCGAGCCAGCGATCGAGTCCGTGCGACTTATGCCATTCTTTCCACTGGTACATATATTCCATTTCGTAATACAGTTCTGCATTGATAAATTGTCCGACAACCGGCAAAAAATGGTACGGCCAGAAATATGATTTCATCGAGCGCCGGGCAAGTCCCGCCGCGGGCTTGACAGTAATTGCGTACTCCGAATGCGCCGGAAAATCGACCACGGTGTCTTTGACAGCAAGCGAGTCACTGCTTATATAGGTTGAATCGATTTCTTCCCAGACATGTGTCCGGGCGACTGTTTTGAAATGCTCCAGGATAAAAGATGAATTTTCACATTTTAATATCCGGTATTCAACAGGATGACGGAAATACAATTGCCATTCGGGAGCAATGGTAAAAGAATATGAGAGGTCGGCGCGGATACCCGAATTTTTCACAATATGATCGCCTCTCACCCGCGCAAGCTGCGTAAAAGCGCTTGTGCTGTCAAGCGTATCAATAGAAGAAACAAAGAGGGTGCTCGTTTGCCGGTATCTGTCGGCAATTGCCAGTGGCTGAATCATTGCTCCAAGGGTAAAAAACGGAGTTAACATCCGGTTATAATAAAAATGATATGAGCGAAATTCAAAAATATCATCATCTTCATCCCACTCGCTTTCATCCACCCAGAACATGCAATTATCGTAGACAATAGCGGTATTGAACGGCGCGTTCCCTGCACCACGGCAGGGCACAACCGGGCCTCATCCGCCGCCACCCTCCGGTGCGTAGTAGTAGCATGTTGCCAGATCATAGGCTTCTTCAGCGAGAACCTGCAGGTCGGATAATTCATTATAGAGAATACCCCACGGCGCGCCTCGCAATAAGTCAAGGCCTTGCCCTCCGGCTATTCCAAATCGACCGATTTTTTCATAGTCACTTGCTACTAACCACATAGAATTAGATCCAAACAGAAACGGCGTACCTCCGGGGAGGATATGGTTATTGCCGACAAGGAACGATGCCGTATTGATTGCATCACCCCACGAAACAGGTTCACAGGTGGGACATCCGAATGCCATTGATGTTGTCACCGATGGAGGAATCTCTATGAGCCCGGTCGGCGTTTTTGCCGTATCGGCAGATCCAGTTGAATCATGCGATTCATCACCGCCGATCAACACAGTATCGTCGATAACGTCAAGAAACATAATTTCGGGATCATGTTCGAGGGCAAAAATAATACTGAGAAATCCGCAGATCGCCACATTCATAGCCGGAGTAAAACGGTGCATTGGAAACTCCTTTACATATTTGTTTTTTTTGCATTATGTGTCCAGTATCTTTTTCAGCATAAACGCGGCAGCTTCTTTGTTCGGAATTCTTCCGCGCACCGAGCTGTCGCTGTCGGTCATGGTAGTCGGCGAGACTGCTGATCCGACACACGAGGGACACCCGTCCCTGCACACGCAATTGACAATGACATCCCTGATTGTCTGTATAATTTCATCAAACTGTTCCATGCATCGCCGGGCATAACCCATGCCGCCGGGGTATTTGTCATGAAAGAAGAGCGTGTCTCTGTTGAGATTGTGCGAATCGACAACAGTACCAATGTCCTGCTGGTCGCACATGACAAAGAGCGGCGCGACTTCAACAAGCACGTTGGCAATACCGACAAGCGCTTCGCCGACAATCATGCGTTTTTCGACCATGCGATCGGCCACCCGGCCGGGCGGTGCGAACCAGAATGCCACGGTTTCCAGCGACTGGGGCGGCAATTCGAGTTTTTCAAACCCCAGGCTGTCCCGCGAGTGAAATCTGACCTTTTTAAACATGGGCGTTGCCGTCGTGACCGTGACGTCGCCGAATCCTATAATGCCCTCACGCCACGGCCCTTCTGTTTCTTTCTTGTCTATCTGTATCTGCGAAACCGTCACGGCCCGGGTATAATAATCGAGGTTTTTCTGTTCGACAAATGCAATTTTCTGTTCGATATCCAGTTTTGTAACAAAGTAGGTATCTGCTGCATGAATATAAACTGCATGATCGTGGAGCTGTGACATGGCACTTATCTGGTCGATTGTCCCTATTACCTTTTCTCCGGCGGTCCGGTCCTGAATAGTATACACCGGGCCGTCAATATTCCGTAAATTGACTGATGCAGCCGGATAATCCCGATGCGCCCAGTACCAGTTTTTGTCGATACGGGTCACGGCCCTGTCTTCTTCAAGGATATCGAGGATTGCACGGGAATACTCCCCGAACACCCCGGCGTCATCATCACTGAGGGGAAGCTCGCTGGTCGCGCATTTCAGGTGTCCTACCACGATATGCGGATTATCGCTGTCGACAACAGCGTGCTCGGGATTCTGCGCAAAAATATACCCGGAATGCATCATGAGATACTGGTCCATCGGCGCGTTCTGTCCCATGAGAAACACGAGGGAACCCTCGCTGCCCCGCCCTGCGCGACCGGCCTGCTGCCACAGACCGGCAATGGTGCCGGGATACCCGACCATAATGCAGACGTCAAGACTGCCGATGTCAATGCCCAGTTCGAGCGCGTTGGTGCTCGACACGCCCATGATTTCTCTGTTCGCCAGTTTTCGCTCGATCTCCCGCCGCTCGTTGGGCAAGT
>WJKA01000268.1 GCA_014729375.1 Chitinivibrionales bacterium | reverse complement strand
GCGCGGAACGATACCCGGCTTCCTTTAGCGGGTTTTGATGCTTTTTTGTATTTGCCGCTCAGCATCCCGCTTGCCAGCGGGCTCCAGCAGATAAATCCCATGCCCTGGTCTTCGCAAGCCGGGAGGATTTCCCGCTCTACATCGCGAATGATCAGGTTGTAAAGATGCTGTGCGCACCGGAACTGCTCGCATCCCTGAAAACGGCCCGTGCTGTTTGCCTTGACAATCTGCCAGGCATACAGGTTGCTGCAGCCGATATATCTCACTTTGCCTGATGCGACAAGGTTCTCAAGAGTAAGCATGGTTTCCTCGATTGGCGTAAAGGGGTCCGGACCATGAATCTGATACAGATCGATATAGTCTGTTTTCAGTCTGCGAAGACTTTCCTCGCACGCGTCGATCAGATGTTTCCGCGAAAGGCCCCGGGCGTTCGGCGCATCCGACGTGCGGAAAAATCCCTTGGTCGCCAGTACAATATCATCACGCTTCTTCTCCCGAAGCGCTTCACCAAGTATTTCCTCCGATACTCCACCGGCATACATATCAGCGGTATCGATAAAATTTCCGCCAAGATGAAGAAATGAATCAACGATAGTGAATGCAGTTTTTTTATCGCACCCCCAGTCTTTCTGGCCAAATGTCATGGTGCCAAGACATATTCGTGAAACTACAAGGCCGCTATTGCCGAGATAAGCATATTTCATAGATAAACCCCCTTCTTTGCATTGAATTGAACACTGGTAAGCAATTAATATACAAAATGTTACGTGCAAGGATGTGAGTGGCCGGGCGTTCCGGTTGCTCATGAACGGCATGGTACGTTTTTTCGCTGTGGGGTTCTGTGTGCGCGAATATATGAACACAGAGAAAAGGCATATAAATTTGTTGACAATTATGCCTTCATTACGTTATTTTGTTTATAAATAAACTCAACATTTGTTGGAGATAGCATGAAGCTTTCCACCAAATCCCGGTACGGGGTCAGGGCTATTCTTGAAATTGCCCGGGATTATGAGCGGACCCCTACAAAGCGAAAAAACATCGTTGCAAAGCAGAACATTTCCGATGCCTATCTTGAAAACATACTGATCATGCTTAAAAATAACGGGATAATCGATACGGTCCGGGGTGCGCGAGGCGGATATGTCCTGAGCCGTCCTCCCGCGGCGATAACGCTTCTTGAAATAGTCAGGGCGCTGGAGGGTTCTATCGCGCCGGTTGATTGTCTTGACAATAAGTCATTGTGTGTTGAGGTTCCCTGGTGTTCGGCGAGAAAAGTCTGGAAACAGTTGTATGATTCCCGGGTAGCGGTGCTTGAAAAAACAACGCTTCAGGATTTGCTTGACAGTGATGAGACTGCAACGAAAAACGATTATTGCATATAGACTGCGTGAAAGGAGGGGGTATGAGGATAGCCGAAAGTATAGCCGATCTGGTGGGAAACACGCCGCTGGTAAAGATACGGTCCGCTTCTGAGGAGTCCGGCGCGACTATTGTCGGAAAACTTGAAAGCACCAATCCGCTTTCGAGTGTCAAAGACAGGATTGCCGTGGCAATGATCAATGCTGCCGAAAAGTCGGGTATTTTAAAAAAGGGCGGAACGATTGTGGAGCCGACAAGCGGTAATACGGGCATTGGGCTGGCATTTGTTGCTGCAGCGCGCGGGTACCGCTTAATCCTTACCATGCCCGAAACCATGAGCATGGAGCGTCGCCGGTTGCTCAAAGCGCTGGGCGCGGAGCTTGTATTGACACCTGGAGATAAAGGGATGAACGGGGCGGTGGAACGTGCCGGGGAAATACACGGCAGAAATCCGGGAAGTTTCATGCCGCAGCAGTTTGAAAACCAGGCTAATCCGGCAATACACAGGTTGACAACAGCGGATGAAATCTGGCGTGATACGGAAGGTACTGTTGATATTTTTGTCGCGGCAATTGGAACAGGGGGCACCATAACCGGCTGCGGGGAGGCGCTTAAACAGCGCAAGCCGTCACTGAAAGTCGTTGCAGTCGAGCCTGATGAATCTGCGGTCCTGTCCGGTGAATCGCCGGGATCGCACAGGATACAGGGAATCGGCGCCGGTTTTATTCCCGGCGTGCTCAATACAGAAATATACGATGAGATAATTCGCGTCAGTTCCGGGGAGGCTGCTGCCATGACCCGGGCGCTGGCAAAAAAAGACGGGATTCTTGCCGGCATTTCCGCGGGGGCCAATGTGCTTGCCGCAGTCCGGGTCGGGAGCAGACACGAGAATCGAGGAAAAACAATCGTAACCATTATCTGTGATACCGGCGAACGGTATTTGTCGACCTGGATATATGCCGATCCCGGAGAGCAGAGCGCCGTTACCTGCTCATAAGGAAACCATACGTCAATGACTATCGTTGTTCCGAACAACTATCATATCAAGCCCGCGCTGGAGCGCCGGCGCATACTCTGTGCTACCGATAAGGAAGCGCTCAGGGAGGACATTCGCGCTCTGCGAATCGGCATCCTTAATATCATGCCCCGGGCTGAGAAATACGAATTCAATCTGCTGTATCCGCTTGGAAGGTCGGTGATGCAGATAGAGCCTGTCTGGATACGGCTCCACAGCCATCCCTATTCCAGCAGCAACCGGAAACATCTTGATTCGCTGTATGTGCCGTTTGAAAAGGCTATTGAGGATACTATTCTTGATGGTCTTATTCTCACCGGTGCACCGGTTGAAGAAATTCCTTTTGAGGAAGTTTCCTACTGGGGTGAAATCAAGCGGATACTAAAATACGCTCGCAATAATATCGCTTCGACTCTGGGAATCTGCTGGGGAGGCCTGGCGCTTGCCAAATATATGGGGATCGATACGATTGTGTATCCTGAAAAATTGTTCGGTGTATTCGAAACGAAAAATCTCGATAGGGACCATCCGGTTACCGGTGATATGGATGACTATTACTGGTGTCCACAGAGCAGGCATTCGGGGATTGAGGACGCGGTTCTTGAGCGTGAATCGGAGAGCGGGAATATTTCACTGCTTGCCTATGCTCAAAGGGGGGGGTATACTATTTTTGAGAGCAGTGATGCCCGGTATTTGATGCACCTTGGGCACCCTGAGTACAATTCCAGGCGATTGATCGAAGAGTATGAGCGCGACATGAAAAAAGACCGGAACGATGTTTTTCCGCCGGAAAATATCTCTCTTGCAAAGCCGATGAACCGCTGGCGCGGCCATCGTGCCGAATTCTTTGCTCAATGGATCAAGTTTATCCATGAGCGGACCAGTTATTAAGCGGGGCTGTCGTGGAACTGAAAGAATGGATCAATAAAAAACTCCCGAAAATTGTTGCCAGGCTCGAGCAGGACATGATACAGAGCTACACGATCCATACCGGGGATGGTCTGGATCTTGCCGGAAGGAATGAGATTTACGAGGTACTTGATGACCTTCTTGCCGCGCTTTTTCCCGCGTGTTTCAGCCGGGAGCGGCTGGGAAAAGCAGAGATCAATTTTTTCCTCGGCGATATACTCCGCCATGTCAGTTTCAAGCTGGGCAAGCATATTCGCGATGCATTCAGGTACCGGTGTATTAAAGACAATTGCGATAATTGTGATTGTGAAGACCGTGCCGAGAAAGCGATAATTCATCTGATAGAGCAACTTCCACAGATACGCAGTATCCTGATAGAAGATATTCAGGCTGCGTATGAGGGTGATCCTGCTGCGAAATCGCTGGATGAGATTGTCATGAGCTATCCCTGTATCGAAGCGATTGCCACCTGCCGGATTGCGCATGCCTTGTATGAGCTTGATGTTCCGGTTGTTCCCCGGATTATGGCGGAGCGGGCCCATTCCCGCACCGGCATCGATATTCACCCCGGTGCGATGATAGGTCCCCGTTTTTTTATCGATCACGGCACCGGCGTCGTTATCGGAGAAACTACGAGAATCGGACGGAATGTAAAGCTTTACCAGGGTGTCACGCTGGGGGCGCTCTCGTTTCCTCTTGATGAGTCTGGCAAGCCGGTAAAGGGAATCAAGCGCCATCCCGATATCGAAGACGATGTTGTTATTTACGCCAATGCGACAATCCTGGGCGGCAAAACAGTTATAGGTAAAGGCGCGGTAATCGGTGGCAACAGTTGGGTGACAAAGGCAGTGCCCCCCGGGGCTGCAATCAATGGCGTACATGCCAACGGGATTACCGTGTAGCTATTATTTCCGGACAAAAAGTATCTTTTTGTAATGTATTCCCGCGAATATGAAGAATACAAACGGCTGTTTTCCGCCCATGCGTTCAGTGATGCCCTTGCTTTTGCAGAGCGAATGTCCGTTGCCTGCTCCGACACCTCGGAATTCTGGCTGACCTGTCAGGCCGCGGCCCTGAACCAGCTTGGCAGATACAACCGGGCGCTCCGGATAATCAACAAGGCACTGGCAGTTGCTCCTGAAAATATATTTGCCCTTCTTGCAATGGCCGATTCCTGTGCGGGAAAAGGAGCGTATGAACGGGCGATCGCCTTGTACGGCGAGCTGCGACAGAAGCCGAAAGTCAAACCTCGCGCGCAGCGGGCCCTGCTTTTCTGTTTTTCCCGGATGAAAAAGTGGAATGAGATACTGACAGCGGTCGCCGAGTGGAACCTTGCTCCCGGTCAGAAATATTTGTGGAAAGCAAAGGCGCTTGCCGGTCTCGACCGTTATGACGAAGCAGTTGACGCATGCAACAGGTGGCTGGAGGCCGAGCCGCATAATCCGCAGGCGATCTGGCAAATGGTAAGCCTGGAAGTCACCCTGGAGGGCATTGAAGCAACAAGAAAAAAGTACGGCCGGCTGGCAAAAATACCCTCACTGCCGCCAATATATAACGAAGTATATGCTTCGCTCTGCAGAAAAACGGGAAATGCCGAAACTGCATTATCGGAATATGAAAAACTCGCCAGGACCGGAGCAGACCCCCGCATTACGCGCAAAAAAGCCTTTGCACTTGCAAAAAGCGGCGGGGAGCGGGAAGCCATTCCCATGTTCGAAGAGCTTCTGAGGCTTAATCCCAATGATATGTATATTCACAGCTCATATTATGCGGCGTGCAAGCGTATCGGAGATCCGGGACGCGCTGCAAATCTATACCGGGAGCTGCTTTCACTGTACCCTGAGGAAAAAAAACTCTATGGCCGTTTGCGAAAAACAGAAAAAGATATTTCTTACCGGGCAGATAAAAAAATGAGGCCGTATGACAAAAAAAATCGGTGATCTGGTTGAAGTTAATCCGGTGCAGACAGTTATCCGGCTGGACCAGGGGCATACCGATCCGCACTCGATTGTTTCTACCTTTGTTATTACCGGTGAGGTTGCCGGTCACCTGACCGTATTCAGTAATTCTTTGCAGAATACAACAGGACAGGGCTATTTTCTTCAGGGAGATTTCGGCTCGGGAAAATCCCATTTTCTCGCCATGCTCGCTGCATGGCTCGGCAGGAGAGAGGGGGCGGGAAAACTCAATTCACTCCATCCGGAAATGCAGGCGCTTAAAGACAGTGGAAAAAAGTTCCTTGTTGCCGATGTTTCTCTTGTAAATTTTCGCTCAACATCTTCACTGGAATCAATTTGTATCGATGCTGTTCGCGGCGCATTTGCCCAAAGCGGGATACCCCGGCCGCCTTCTCCATTCTCAGCATTTATCCGCTTTCTGGACAACATTCTTGACGGATCGGCATTGAATGATGCATTTGCGCAGGAATTGGGTGCCGGCGGCAGTCTTGAAGACTGGTTTGCCGATGATCCCTATGCAGCCTACAGCCGGAGCCTGGGATTTCTCAACCGCCATAATATCCCGCTCCCCACCGACCTTGTTGAGGAACGGCAGGAGACATTCAGGCGGATGATTGAACGTGTTCAACAGGCCGGGTTCAGCGGCTGCGTGCTTATCATCGATGAATTGTCGGAATTTTTTCGTTCCAAACCAGACACGTCTTCGCTTAACGAGGATGCGCGGACATTGCAGCTTTTAGGTGAGTTGAGCAGATCGGAGCCACTCTGGATCGTTGCCGCGGTGCAGGAAAGCATCGAACAGACCGGTGATATCGCATCGGCGACTTTCCGGAAAATCAAGGACCGGTTTCCTGTCAAGCTGCAGCTTTCGACGGTCCATATACG
>WJKA01000267.1 GCA_014729375.1 Chitinivibrionales bacterium | reverse complement strand
GTTTTCCTTCAGCAACAACTACCGATTCTTCGGGAAATTCACCTTTTGCAATGGAATCGGCAAGTGATTTCAGCGCCTTTTCTTTGATCCCGAAACAAATTTTTTCTTTTTCCAGAAGCTGTTTGATATAATCCGGTGACGGCACTTTACCGCCGGGGCCCGGCGGGTGAACGGTAACCCGGCCGATCATCATCTCAGGATCTGTAGCAAGTACCGCAGCGCCGTCAAAATTAATCGGTATGACACCAACGCAGGATTCGGAAAAATAGGCGATTCCGGTAATTTTTGAAACAATATCATTACCGTCATTGGCATATTCAACATTGTCGTCGGTATCAATCTTTTCTTTAATAATTTCGTTGATAGAAACGAGTTCACCTTTAATGTTTTTGCCGGGCACCGGCGGAATACCCATTTGGCGCTCTGCAATGACAGTTCCCTTGTCGACCCGGTCGAATTCGCCTCCCATATGTACTATCTGCCAGTAGCGTTCGGCATTTTTAATTTCACTGCAATGATAGGAGTTTTCAATGTGTTTGACTTTGAATTCCAGTTCGCCTTCCTTGCCCGGTGTCGGCGCAGCGCCCCTGGCAATATCTTCGATTTCATAAGGCTTTTGTTCAGCCTGCCAGTCTTCAACAAGTGAGCTGATCTTCTTTTCGTTTATTCCATATTCAATACCGTTTTGTTCAAATGTCTCCATGATTTTATTGTATTCCAGAATTTCGTTACTGCCGCCGGCAGGCTCGATAATTAAATTGGCAGACATGTGATCGTCGGAGACAAGAATCCGGATTGTGGGTGAAGTGGGATGGGATTCTTCATTTCCGCCGGTTTCCTCTTCTTCTTCAGGCTCTTCTTCTTCATATTCCGGCTCTTCCGTATCCTCATCCGCAGCCTCCATTTCTTCCCTGGTCATCGCCTGAACCTCTTCGATACCCCGCTTTTTGAGAATATCGATCAGCTTGTCGGTGAGTTCCGCCGAAGCATTGACCAGAACGGCGCCGTTCGGAAGAACCACATCCTCCATAAGCACCATCCCCGGTGATATCTCTTCAATAGTAACAAGCAAAAAAACAAGCCCTGGAAATGTGTGTTTTAAAAGATAAAGAAAAAAACAGGCAAAGACTTTTGACTCGTATTAATTTATACGTAGTGTCTCATAAATCATAACAATCCTCCGAAACAGGGTCAAGAAATTTTTTTAAATGAATTCCACTGATGCAAAAGTAGTGAGTGTCGGATTTCCAATTGCAATCCCCGGTGTATTCGATTATGCGCTTCCCGAACATTTCAGAGGTTCCCTGGTACGCGGAACACCGGTTCTGGTTGATATAAGAAACACCCGCCGATGGGGAGTGGCGCTCCATCTGAAAGAGCATTCAAATGTTGATAAGCTCAAGCCTGTTCTGGAAATCAAGACCGGAAGCTGGACCGATTCAAGCACATCGTTGATTGAGGTTTACGAATGGATGGCATCGTATTATCAATGCGAGCTGGGGAAAGTATTCAAACCGGTAGTGCGGAAAAAGCTTATGCAGACCCGTTCCCGTCAGGTGAAGGTCTACCGTCGCGGCGATACGATTCCTGAAAACCTTACGGCAAAACAGAAACAGGCACTCATAACCCTCCTGGAGGACCCCGGCGATGAATGGACCGGTAGTGTCCTGCGGAAACAGAAAGGAATCTCATCATCGGTACTAACCGCACTCTGCTCAAAAGGCGCGCTGGTACGGAAAAACGACAGGCAGGAATTCAGACAGGCCTCGGAATTGCGATGTGCCGCAAAGCCAGTCACTGTTACGTTGACAAAAGAGCAGCATGAAATTTGTCTCGCACTTAATAAAATGCTGGGGACCGGCGCCCGTCCATGCCTTCTCCACGGTATCACCGGAAGCGGCAAGACATTTATTTATATCGAACTGGCGAAAACAGCATGCGCCCAGGGAAAAGGTGTGATAATCCTTGTGCCGGAAATTTCACTGACGCCACAGACAATCCAGCGGTTCAAAGATGCCATGGGGGATGTCATAGCTGTCATGCACAGCAGGATGTCCGAGGGCGAGCGACGGGACAGTCTGGAGCAGGTTGTTACCGGCAGAAAACGGGTGCTGATCGGCGCACGAAGCGCTGTTCTGGCTCCCATGGATAATGTCGGGTTGATTATTGTCGATGAAGAACATGATTCCAGCTATAAGCAGGCCGAAATGGAGCCCCGGTACAGCGCGCGGGACACTGCAGTCATGCGGGGCAGGTTCCAGAAAGCACTGGTTGTGCTTGGAAGTGCAACACCATCACTCGAAAGCTATTACAATGCGCAAAAGGGAAAATATGCCCTGTTTGAACTTCAAAAACGAATCGGTCCGGCCCGTCTCCCGGAAGTGGAAATAATTGATATGAACAAAGAGCACCGGGAAAATAACTGGTCATTTCTCTCACGGAGACTTCACTGGCTCATCGCCGATGCTCTGGCCCGGAACAGGCAAATTATCCTGCTTCTCAACCGGCGGGGCTATTCGCCGTCGCTTATTTGCAAAGATTGCGGTCATACATATACCTGCAAATACTGTTCAGTACATCTGACCTATCACCGTACCGACCTTCTTTTGAGATGTCACCAGTGCGGGTATGCAGTTCCGGCGCCGAAAACATGTTCCGAATGCAATGGCGAACATATCAAATATAAAGGCACTGGTATTCAGAAAGCGGAAGAACACATACGCAGCCTGTACCCCTCAGCCAGGATTCTCCGGATGGACCAGGATTCAACACGGCGAAAAGGCGCACATATTGCCATCCTTGAACGTTTCGCCAATCATCAGGCAGATATCCTTCTGGGGACCCAGATGGTGGCCAAGGGACTTGATTTTCCCGGCGTTGCCCTGGTGGGAGTCCTTCAGGCCGATGTCGCGCTTCATATACCCGATTTCAGATCGTCGGAAAGAACATTCCATCTTCTGACCCAGGTAGCGGGCAGGGCCGGGCGAACCGATGATTGCGGGCAAGTAATCATTCAGACATACCTTCCTTCAGATCCGGCAATCCAACTGGCAAAAGGACACTCCTACAAGAATTTTTACGATCTGGAGCTTGCAGGACGAAACGCGCTGGAATACCCGCCGTATGGAAGACTTGCGCGGATTGTGGTTTCGAGCACCGATCAAGACCTGGCACGAAAGACTGTTTTTGAGATTGCCGGTATGATACGCAACTATGAAAAAAAAGGCCTAGGCCTGCTCGGGCCGAGTCCGGCTGTTATTAGCCGTATCAAAGGTGATTACCGGTTCTCTCTTTTATGTAAATGCACACGAGCATCGGTTATAAATACTGCACTCGGTACCGTGAGGGCACGGACGGCAGGTTATGGGAAAAAAGTTAAAATTATGATTGATGTCGATCC
>WJKA01000266.1 GCA_014729375.1 Chitinivibrionales bacterium | reverse complement strand
TGAAGCATTTTGTAGAATACGAGGATATATTTCGACTGTTCGTAAACATGGCCTTAATGTGTTCGATCATCTTGTTGAATGTTTTGATCCATCAAATAAAAATGATGTTCTTTTGCCCTTAAGGACGTGAGTAGTTACAAAAGATTAAAAAAGAAGTTGTTTGAAGAGCGTAAATTGATAAAGAATAAATTGTCGACAGATCGACTAATATACAAGCTTGACGCAGAGGAGCTGACATCATAGGTGGCGCAATCGTCCTGTTTGCGATTATTATAAGAGTCCACAATCAAATGCAATATCCACCAACCCGCCCCAAAATGCCATATTGTGAAGTGGAAAGTGGTGGCGCCTTCGGCGATATCGGAGTCACAAAACAGCACCCATTGGCGAGAACATTACTCGGTGAAATATAATTTTTTTCGGTGAAATATTATTTTTAATGCCGGTTTAAAGGATCGGCCTTTCCTGACCGGAAAAAATACGGAAGGGCGTATTGTAATTTAATATTGTTTTTACAGAAAACAGCTATTTTTAACATGTAAACTATTAATTTGACGTGGGTGAAGAAGGATGCTCAAGCCCCTCCAGGGGCTTCCGCTGAAAGAGAAATGCAATTACAACAAAAGATTATCGATGCAATTACGATTTCGCCGCTTTATATAATTGGATTTGCTGATATTGAGGGGTTATTAGATGGACGTTTAAAGAAATACAGGTATGCAATTTCTATAGGGAGAAGACTGAACGATTCGATAATTGATGGAATAGCAAACGGCCCAACTAAAGAATATTATGCAATCTACAGAGAAACGAATAGAGAATTAGAATCCAAGCTCATCGAAATTGGCAATTTGCTTGAAAATAGCGGGCTGAAACATGTTTTGATAAAACCAACGCTGGAAGGTAATGAATTAGATGAAGACTATTATAAGACATTACGAACACCATTTTCGCATAAAATGGCAGCAACACGGTCGGGGCTTGGGTGGATAGGAAAAACAGATTTATTGATATCAAAAGCATTTGGTCCCCGGGTACGGTTCGTGTCAATATTAATAGAAAACGATTCAATTGAATTTGCAACAGGAGTTCCTGTATCACAAAGCAAATGTGGCGAATGCAATAAATGTGTTATTCATTGTCCGGCAAATGCGGCAACCGGGAAAAAATGGAATGTACAAACAGACAGAGATGAGTTTTTTAATGCATATAAATGCAGAGAAAAGTGTCGAGAATTAGCAAAGAATAATTTAGATGCAAACGCAAGTATTTGTGGGATATGCATATCTGTTTGCCCGATTGGAAAAAGGCAAAAAAAATGAAAGGACGTCCGCCGGCTATCCATATAAATCGGTACGTAGTCCTGAATTAAACTGAGCAGCTCGCCTCCATAAATTACACCTGCCATAATTTTCTCGCTATATCATCTGCAATAAGCATTCCCTTATCTGTCAACACCCACCTGGATTTATCCTTGACAATGTGACCGGATTCGAGCAACTGCTCGAGCACAGGCGTTCTTGTCTCATTACAGAAGGGCTGGCCCGACTGTGCATAATACCGGTTCTCGCATAATCCGCTTCTGGTCCTCAGGCACAGGAAAATCATCTCGCGGGCAAGTGTCTGAGTGTTGAGCATTTCCCGGTTTTTGCCCGGCATGCCATGTTGAGTAACGTCACTCGTATAAGAATCGAGCGAATAAGAGTTGGCTGTGCGTACAGGGTGAATATATGAATGTGCCGAAGCACCCAGGCCTATGTAGGGCGCATGTTCCCAGTAGGCCATATTGTGCCTGCAGCGCCCACCTTTTTTTGCATAATTGGAAATTTCATAGCGGTTATATCCCCATTTCGTGCATGTTTCATTGATCAGTGATGTCATTTCTATAATGAAGTCTTCATCAGGAAAAGGCAGTCTGGTTCGTTTGTTCCACAACGGGGTGTTTTCATAAAGCGTCAGTTCGTATGCGGACACATGATTTATGCACCCGGCGGGGAGAAATGTGCTCAATGTTTTTTCAAGCGAATCGGGTGTCTGGCCGGGAATTCCGTACATAAGGTCTATATTGACCGAATTAAATAAATCCAGTATGATATTATCCAGAAGTGCATTGACCTGTCGGGTTGTGTGCAACCTTCCAAGCACAGCTAATTCTTTGTCAATTGCTGATTGAACGCCAATAGAAATTCTGTTAAATCCCATATCCATCCAGAGTCGCGCTTTTTCATTTGAAAAGGAGTCGGGGTTGCATTCAAGGGTTAATTCTGCATCAGCTTCAAGCGGCAGTTTCCTGATCAGCATTTTATCGAGATATTTCCATTGATCGGGAGAAAGCAGGCTGGGAGTTCCTCCTCCGAAATAAACTGTAGAGACAGTAGCTTCATCGAGGGCATAGATTTCTTTTGTGTTTTCCCATTCTTCAGCCAGTGCCCCGATGTATTGATCGGCGAGAGAACTATGGCCGGGAACAGAATAAAAATCACAATAGAAGCATTTTTGCGCACAGAATGGAATATGTATGTACAGGGAATACGATGAGTTCATTGAAAGAAAATAAAACAGAACCCAGCAGATCGGTATATGCCGGGCAGTGCCTGCAACTATTTTAGGGTATATCCGGATAACGAGCATAGCTTCAGCGTTTGAAAAAGCCTTTTGATGGTTCCAATTAAATGTGACACACCCGGAAAAGCAATTCCTTTTGCAACGATGTCATTAATTGCCATGTGCATTCTGTCATATATTAAGCATGAACTTGTTGCTTCCTGGGCACAGGGTTTTGTGCCGCTTCATTTTGCCGATTCATTATTTCATCCTGTTGATCGCGGCCCGGCAGTGATCGTTTCACTGGTTTTATCACTGTTTACCCATGCCGGAATTATACATCTTGTTTCAAACATGTGGTATCTGTGGATATTTGGTTCTGCGGTCGAGAGACATATCGGAGCGATCAGGTTCATAATCATTTATTTTATCAGCGGCATTTTTGCGATGCTCATACAGGGATTAAGCAATCCGTTTTCGGCTATTCCGGTTGTTGGTGCATCCGGGGCAATTGCAGGGATCATGGGTATTCATTTCATACTGCTTCCCATGTCAACAATTTTTGTATGGGTACCCCCTGTTTTCTTTTTCCGGATATGGGCCTTTATTTTTCTTGCAGCATGGTTCGGTGTTCAATATGTAAGCTTGAAATCGGCTCATCCCGAGAGCGAAGGCATTGCCTGGTGGGCACATGTCGGGGGGTATATTACCGGGTCGGCATGGGGCATATTCCGCCGGGTTCGTACAAGGAAAGCGGGGGAAAAAAATACGCCATGAAAATATCGCTGGCACAGATCGACAGTGTTTGGGAGTCGAAGAAAGATAATTTTGTAAAGGCGGAGGATTTCATATCCCGCGCTTCGGCTGCTTCGTGTGAAATAATTTTTTTTCCTGAAATGTTTGCTACCGGGTTTTCGATGAACACGTCGGCAACAGGAGAATCGATAACCGGCGAAACAGTTCAGTTTGTTTCATCAATGGCGCGGCGTTACCGGATTCAGATTTGTGCTGGTTACATCCGCAAATTATTTCCCGGCCGGGATTTTCGAAATTGTGCGATAGTTGTTGATGCCGGCGGTAAGCTGATTGCAGAATATTCCAAGATGCATCTTTTTTCTCTTTCAGACGAAAACAGGATTCATAGTGCCGGTGATGTACCGTTGGTATTTCGTCTGGGTACTTTTAAGGCTTCTGTTTTCATATGCTATGATTTGCGTTTTCCTGAAATTTTCCGGAAGGTTGCGTCGAGCGTGCAGGCGATTTTTGTTATCGCCAACTGGCCGTCAAAGCGTCAGGACCACTGGGAAACGCTGCTCAAGGCGCGTGCAATTGAGAACCAGTGTTATGTTGCAGGCGTTAACAGGGTCGGCACGGACGGTAATATGGTTGCCTATGCTGGAGGCTCGGTACTATATGGGCCGTCAGGCAATGAGG
>WJKA01000265.1 GCA_014729375.1 Chitinivibrionales bacterium | reverse complement strand
GATGCTGCGGGGGGGCGATTATTATTTAGATGTAAAATTCTCACTTGACGACCGCGACGGCGGTTCCGAGCAGTCGCCTGTCACCTGGACCGCGTATCCCGGTGAAGAGCCCCGGCTGTTCGGGGGCGTACGGATTACCGGCTGGGAGCATGTCAGTGATAATATTTATCGCACAAAACTGGACAACCTTCCCTCGCATGTCAACCTCGACACCATGACCTGGACACTCTCCGAAAACGGCCGGCGCAGCAATCCGGCACGGCACCCGAATGTCTTCGCCGGCTATAAGCACGGCTTCTGGAGCACTGCAGTCGACATCTATGATATCAAGCTTGTCATTCCCAGGGATGAATTCCCCGATTTTCAGGATGATTACCACTGCCGGTTTACAAAGGGCGCAAACTCATGGTTTTCGCAGACGTGGCCGATAACAAAAATTGATTTTTCCACCTATCAAATCTATTCCGATCCCATGCTGGGCGATTGCAGAGGCTTTTATACTCTTGAAGGCGCGTGGGAATTTATCGACCTTCCGGGAGAATGGGCCATTACCGAAGACCACTATCTGTACTATTGGCCAAAGCACGAGCCAATCGAGAACCAGACAATCGTGCTTGCAACGACGCTTCGGATTATTGAGCTTATGGGCCGGAGCGATCAAACGCCGGTACAGCACCTCACGCTGAAAGGCCTGACTCTGAGCACCTCCGACTGCACCAAATGGGGTCTGAGCAACAAATCAGCGCCCGGGAAATTTAACAGCGACGGAGAAGAGCCAAATACAGACCACGACTATTCCCGCCACGGGCTCGTTCATCTTGAAAATGCCGAGAATATTACAGTAACCGAATGCCGCATTCTGGCTGCAGGCGTTATTGGCGTCATGCTGAATTACCATTGTAAATATAATCGTATTTACGGTAACTGGATCGAGGGAGTCAATTATCACGGTGTTTGCCTTCAGTCATACGGCCCTTGGTTCGGCCCCTGGATTTACAATAATTGCTACAATACCGTTCAGAATAACTACATTTATCGCACGGGCCGTCTGTGGAGCAACGGCGCGGGAGTATACCTTCACCAGAGCGGCAATAATCTTATTTCACAGAATGAAATCCGCGAAATGCCGCGGTACGGGATTACGTATAAAGGCGCCATGTATGTTGGAGATCAGCGAGGTGATTTCTGCGCAGGGGATCGCCAATGTTCGGAAGAACATATATTTGTCAAGTACAATATGATAAGCTATAATGATGTTTCGCATGTGATACATTCAACCAATGACTGTGGCGCTATAGAGGCCTGGAACCAGGGCGTCAATGATACGATAGCATACAATCTCTGTCATGACATCTATCATCCTGCACTCGATGTAAGGTGCTATAAGCGACCTGATGATCCCGCTGGAGCTACTACTCCCGAATGGCGCACCGGCGGCCTGTCGCACCGTCACGGCATATATCCCGACGGTTCGAAAAGCTATATGATAACAAAGGCGAATATCAATTACAACATCGTATCCGGTGCGCAGCTTGAAAACTACAACCAGTACTACACAATTTGCCGTTCTGCGGCAAAGCTGCTTGCACAGCAAAAGGGCCTTGACTGGGACAAGGTGGGACTGCGCAGTGATTTCAAATGGTACGGCCAGACCCCTGCCACCGATGCAATCGAGGAAGAGTGGGAGTTTCCCGAAGAAATTGTTCACGATCCCGAATATATCGGCGAATATCTGAAGCAGTTCACCGATGGCCGGGGCTTGACTGCTACCTATTTCAGCGACGCCGGTTTCGGTACAATGAAAGAGACAAAGATCGATTCGCCTCTTGTCAAAAACTGGCTTACCGAATCGCCAACCGGCACAAGTCAGTGGTCGGTGCGCTGGGAAGGGTATTTCGTGCCGATAAAAACCGAGCGCCACCGGTTCGGCTGCGAAACAGACAAGGATGCTCACTGCAATATCTGGATTGACGACAAACTGGTACTCCATGACGATTCATGGCGCACCCAGCCGGGTGATATAATCCGGGTCAGTGACACACTCACCGAACCCCTTGAAGCATACGCATATTATCCGATAAAAATCGAGCTGAGCAGCACTGAGCGGACCGGATTCTTCAAGCCAGAATTTTACAGCTTGACAGCGATCCCCAGCATGCCGCTGATATCAACGCAACTCTATCCAAAAGACCATGATATCAGCAAGCCGCCCGAGCGCTACGGCGGGGGTGCTGCTGTAATCGCTGAAAGAAAGAGTGCCGGCAAAATTGCTGATCCGATATCTTTGGTTTCAATCAGGAACAATGGTATACATATTGCAGTCCGCAAGCAGGGCTATCATTCGGTCAAGCTTATGTCGATGAACGGCGCGGTAATTAACCGTATCAACGGGGACGGACCGGCGATGCATATAATTGACACACGGCCAATGGCTGCCGGCGTGTATATGCTGGTGATCAATCATGGTACTGAGCACAGTGTGCAGAAAATCGGTATTCATTATTAAGAAGGAAGAAGCAAAAATCAAACAACCGGATCTCAAGGATGTTACATAAACGAGCAGGAGGTTTCTCCCCATAAAAATACAGACCTTTTCTAAGATAGTTATACTGATGGATTTATTGTGATGCGCGCGGGATACGCCACGTATTGGTTGATCCATCGATGCTCATTTCCGGCGTGCCGACAAAAGTTGCCCGGAAGCATGAAACAAAAGCCCACAGCGAAGAAATCGGTTATTCATTATCCAATGGATTTCTTGCGATCAGCGTACCCGTATTGACTGGAAGCAACTACCGCGTGATGCTGCATGATTTGAGTGGCCGTTCGATGATTTCTCAAAACGGAAGCCTCCTGTATGACAACGGATCAATTTTCCTTAACACGCATGGATTGACCGGAACATACGTATTAAGGATTACCGGGAGCAAAACTCACGCGTATTCCAGAAAAATTGTTATTCAATAAAATGAAGAGCTATCTGTTGAAAAATGGATAGCAATTAAATATCAAAGGGGACTACCAAGCCGGGAAAAATATGCAGTAGACAATATGCAATTATAATCACAAAGGATTCTATTTCGCTACGCTCAATGTTGCTGTTCCCGACAATTTTCAGGAAGAGTGCTGGATGGGGGACCATGCGGGGCTGCAACAAACAGAATCCTGACCGGAAACCGGAATACGCCGCAAGTTCACTGCTTAGTTAACTTCTGAAATCCGGCTCAAGTTATCTTTTAATGCATTACTTTTTTCCACAAAGGATAACCTGCATTCTTTCCCGGGTCCCGGTTTGTATGAGCCAGGCTCCTGCCGGGAGGCTGTGAAATTCATGGGCGCCTTTGACTGTATGGATCCGTTCTCCTTTAAGAGAATAAATTATATAATTATCATCCTGAAGATCGAGTGCAGAAAAGCTCCGTGCCCCGGTGGCATTAATCCGGTCTTGTGAAGGCCTGTTTGCGTTTGTTGCCGAGCCGGAAGCAAAAACACTGTCGATAAATTTGTACCCGTTTGAAAGCCTGGTCGGATCGCCGACTTTTTTGCTGCAGAAACCGCTTGGTGCTTTTTTATACCCGGCGGCTTCGACATGGCCGACATCGAATTCCTGATACACAT
>WJKA01000264.1 GCA_014729375.1 Chitinivibrionales bacterium | reverse complement strand
CGCGCACTATTACCGATCGTCTGGAATACGAGCTGAGTGTTATCGAAAAAAAGAGGTATGTGTCTTATTTTCTTGTTGTTGATGACATTGTTCGCCAGTCGCCGCGTACGTGCGGAAGGGGTTCGGCTGCGGCAAGTCTTGTGGCCTATTGTTTGGGTATAACTAACGTAGATCCAATACGTTACAATCTGATGTTCGAGCGGTTTATCAGTCCGCAACGCAAAGACCCGCCTGATATTGATGTCGATTTTGCGTGGGACGAGCGTGATGGTGTTTTAGATTATGTGTTTGAAAAATATACACATAAGCATGCTGCCATGGTCGCGACTCATCAGACATTCGGCCCGCGCATGGCACTTCGTGAAACAGCCCGGGTATACGGCATGACCGAATCTGAAATCAGTGCGGTGACCAGAAAAATTCCCTGGCTTGCAATGGCGGTCCCGCAGGGATTTGAAATCGAGCAGGTCCTGAAATTTCATCCCCGGCTCAAAGACATTCCGCTCGATCCGCCGTGGCCGGAAATTATCGCAACAGCGCAGAAACTCCTGAAAATGCCCCGCGGGATCGGGACCCACTGCGGAGGAATGATTATCACACCCATGGAGATATCATCGGTAGCCCCGGTCCAGATATCGGCCAGAGGCTATCCGATAATCCAGTGGGAAAAAGACGGGGCCGAACAAATGGGCCTGGTTAAAATAGACCTTCTGGGAAACCGGTCGCTTGGCGTTATCCGGGATGCGCTTGCAAATCTGAAAAACGAGCAGATAATAATCGATGAGCGCGCGTGGGAGCCTGCCCTGGACCCGTCAACGCAGCGCCTGCTGGCCGAGGGAAAATCGATCGGCGTTTTTTACGTTGAATCACCTGCCATGAGACTTCTCCAGGAAAAAACCGGCCGGGGCGATTTCGAACACCTGGTGATACATTCATCTATAATACGCCCTGCTGCGAATAAATGGATCAACGAATATATCGATCGTGTGAAAGGCAAACCATGGAAAAACATTCTTCCATGCCTGAGTACGCTGCTTGAGGATTCGTACGGCATACTGGTCTATGAAGAAGACGTTACCCGCGTGGCAATGAAAATAGCCGGATTTCAGTATGAGCACGCGGATAAACTGCGCAAACTGGTGACCCGTCAGAAAAAACAGGAGGCCGTCTCGCTGTATGCGTGGTTGTTTTTTGACGGCGCGCGGAAAAACAGTATTCCGCCCGAACATGCCCGCAACGTCTGGGACATGATCTGTAATTTCGGCGGGTATTCGTTCTGCAAGCCGCATTCGGCAAGCTATTGCCAGGTTTCATACCAGTCTGCATAGCTGAAAGCGCATTATCCTGCCGCGTTTATGGCTGCAGTGATGAGCAATTATGGCGGATTTTATACTACGCAGGCATATATCAGCGAAGCACAGCGGCTGGGAATAACGGTGTATCCGGTTGATGTGAACCGGAGTGAAATCCGGTTTATCTCCCGGGGAAATTCGATCAGTGTGGGACTGTGTCAGATCAAAGGACTGTCTTCAAAAGCACAGAAAACTATCTGTAAAAGCCGCTGCAATTCCGGGAATTTCAGCGACTTGAACGATTTTTTCAGGCGATGCTCAATTGATGAAAACGATGCTGAAATACTGGCAAAGGCCGGAGCACTGGACAGCCTGGCGCCATCATACAATCGTGCGCAGATATTCTGGCAGATGCGGTGTTTTTTCCGGAAACAAACCAGTATCGCACAGGTGCCGCGGTTCCGTCCGTTCTCAAAAAGACAGGTCCTCGGCTTTGAATATGCCTCAACAGGCTTTCTCACCAAATGCCATCCTGTTCAACTTGTACATCAGAAACAAAACCGTAACTTAATTAAAATCAAAATGATATGCAAAAAAGCTGTGGGCAGAATCGTTACGTTTTGCGGATGGTGTGTTACCTCAAAGACCGTTGCAACAAAACGCGGGGAATCAATGCAGTTTGTGACATTTGAGGATGAGACCGGGATATGTGAAACAGTGCTGTTTCCCGGGGCATATGCCGGGTTTGTGCGGTATCTCGGATGGCAGGAGGCATTTTTCGTGAGCGGGCAGGTGGTTGATGATCACGGTGCGACAATCGTTGAGGTACGGTCGATAGCACCGGTGAAAACGGCTTGAATAAAAAAAACGGATGCCAACATTAAGCATCCGTTTTTCTATAGAAATTATTGCCTTTCAACTCTTCCGGCACTCAGAGGTTTTGGGGAAGCTATGAGTGAACAGAAAGCACACAAGGGAGGTGCATCAGAGCATCAAGGCCATATTCAGTACAAGTATCGGTTTTTTAAATCGTGCACTTTAATTATTTATAATAAAAATTACGCAACGAGGAATATTGAACGTATTGGCCGGGAGAAACGACTATTAATACGGCAATTCATGGCGGTCCGGGACAGATACTGTGTCAATTTATTACACGGGGATGTCATTATGGTATCGACAGATGGCTCATTAAAACATTATCTTGCTGAAATCGGCAAAGAAAAAAACCTCAGCTCTTCAGAAGAAGCTGTATTGTCTTCGGAAATCCGCAACGGCAATCAGCAGGCCCTTGCCGACATGGTACTGGCCAATCTTCGTTTTGTCGTGAGTGTGGCAAAGAATTACACGCATCAGGGCTTACCGTTTTCCGATCTTGTTTCCGAGGGAAATCTTGGATTGATACGTGCCGCGCGCATGTTTGATG
>WJKA01000263.1 GCA_014729375.1 Chitinivibrionales bacterium | reverse complement strand
CCTTTCTGCCGCGGAGCGCATCCGTGACGTTTATTTCAAGCCTGACGGTACAATTCGTACTATCATGCTGACTATTACGCCACTTTCATCAAACAGACACGCCGCTGAAATCGTGGTAAACGGTCAGGCATTTGAGATGCCGGCAACCGGCGAATCGATCAGAATAGGCTGGCCCTCGGAAGGGAGTATCCGGGGAGCGCAGCTCAAAGTAAAAATTGAGGAGGATTTTACTCAGGACCTTTCATTCAGCGGAGCCTGGGGATTAATGAAACTTATTCATGCTGCACGCGTAAACAAAATCAACAACTCGACTCTCGCAGCCAAGTGGCAAATCAACGTGCAGAACATGTATATGGTTCAGCAGAATTATCGCATTCAGGCCAGCGGATCAGACCATCCGTTTGCAGACGAACTTTTCGAGCATTTTGAATGTCCCACCGTGCTGGTGCTCGAGCCTGAAAAGGAGAGCTAATCAAGCCCCGTGCTTCGAATTTTACGGTATTCCTCAAGGACCCGGGCAAAGCGGTGAAGCGAACTGATCGTTCGAGCTGAAATTCGATCCCAGTTGGGATTATCCACAGAGGTACCGTTATGCGCGGTTTTGCGGATTTTTGCCGCAAGGTCTTTGATCGCTTCCGTTTTATGAATATCGAGTTTAAGAACAACCCGTCGGGGGAAACGGTCCGCAAACCCATCGTAAATTTCCGCAAAATCAGCAATTTCCTGTGACAGAGGTAAATTGCCCGAAATTTCTATAGTGAAGCAATTGTTTTTTCCGATACTGATAAAAATATTGCAGAAATCCGCCAGAACATCGTTATCATCCTGATCATCAATCTGCACGGCAAAATCTTTATCGATCTTCCGTCGCAGGTAGCCGCTGTGACCGATATATGCATCAACGAGGTATTGTCGAAGGCGTGTTGACATGTGGTGGTGCGTCCGCTGCCGGCGAAACCTTCAGGATAACGAGCCGACAGGCATTATCTGTTTTTTAAGTTTTTCCTCTGAAGGGTAAAATTTAACCGATTTATCAAGGTCGATCATGCTGAGAACATCAAGGATATCATTGTTGGGGTTTATCATCGCAAGTACACCTTCATGGTCTTTTACATCCTCGAAACAATTGACCAGCACGGTAATTGTTCGCGTACTCAGATAGGAATCTTGGGTAAATTGCAGTACGATAGTATGCATTCCGCTTTCGAGTGATTGATGAATCATTGGATATAACGCATTGATATCGGAATTTAACGTAAGATCCTCATTAATTGAGAAAAGGTGGTAGCATTCATTTTCTTTTTTATCAATATTCATTTTTCCTCTCCCGTTGTGATTGCAGGGACAGCAATTCGCCTTTTCTTTATTGTATTTATTGCACCATTCCAAAAACGGAAATTGTATTTCCGTTCGTATCTGTTTATACTGTAAATGGCGGAGGGGAGAGGATTTGAACCTCCGGTAGAGTTGCCCCTACGACGGTTTAGCAAACCGTTGCCTTAAGCCGCTCGGCCACCCCTCCGGAATAATTGAAAGTAAAATAGAAATATATATGAGAGCATAGATAAAGGGCAATAATGGCCTGTGAAACAAAATAGAATTTTTTAATGAAATTGCAAGCGCAATAATATATTATTTTATTATGTTCATGACGGCAAACAACCGCGAATAGCAACTGGCAGGCACTTCACTGAGCCACATGATTTTTTACAGATAACCGGTATTTTCATCGAGTTGCATGCATTTGCAGCACGGCAGAAAAACCGTTCTTTTCTGAAATTCAGACTGGGAGAGGATTGCAGCAGGTCACAGATGTCCACGTTGAAAGATTTTTATTACCGGTATCTCCGGTATTTTCTGGCAAAAGATTATGCCACTGCAACCAGCTATGATAAATATCTTGCCCTCTCTTATGCTGTGCGAAGTCAGATGGTTGACAACTGGATTGTCACGCAGAAAATGTATCATGACAACAATTCGCGGCGGATATATTACCTTTCCATGGAATATGTTCTCGGCAAAAGCCTGCGCCAGAATATTGTAAACCTCGGTATTGAAAAAAGTGTTGCCGAAGCCGGGGAGGATCTGGGGTTTTCGCTGGAAGAACTTATTGAGAAAGAGGATGATTTTGAGTTGGGGAACGGCGGCAAGGGGCGTCTGGCCGCGTGCTTCATGGATTCAATGGCCTCGGCCGCTCTGCCGGCTATGGGATATGGTTTGCGCTATGATTTTGGCCTGTTTCGTCAGGAAATGCATGACGGCGTGCAGATAGAGCAGCCCTGCGACTGGTTGCATAAAGGGCATCCCTGGGAAATTATCCGCCCGCAGTACTCATGCGAAGTCAGTTTTCTGGGTGAAACACTTGCACCGGAGAAAGGCAAATCATGGCGGGAATGGATAAACACCGAAAAGTCGATTGCAATTCCGTATGATATTCCGATTCCAGGATATAAAAATTTCACGGTAAATACGCTTCGACTCTGGTCTGCCCGGTCGGCAGAAAAATTCAAGCCAGATTACCAGCATCACGGAGATTACATACGGGCGTGCGAAGAGATGCGGGGCGCGGCATCGCTGACAGGGATCCTTTTTCCCGAAGAAGATGTTTTGCGTGCGACCGAGCAGCGATTGAAACAGCAGTTTTTTCTGGTGAGTGCATCACTGCAGGACATAATTCGACGGTTCAAGATACATAATAAAAATATTGTTGATCTTGGCAAAAAGGTCGTAATCCAGCTCAACGGCACCCGTTGCGCACTCGCTGTTCCGGAACTGATGCGCATGCTTATCGACCAGGAGCAGATTCCCTGGGAAACCGCCTGGGCGGTGGCGCAGAATGTATTTGCCTATACCAGCCACGCGGTCGGAAAAGATGATCTTGAAACATGGCCGGTCTATATGATGTCCCAGATATTTCCACGTCATATGGAAATAATTAATGAAATAAATGCACGGCACCTTGATCGGGCGGCAAAATCCGAAAAGGGGCGGGCGATGATTCCCGAGTTGTCGTTGATCGAAGAAGGTGAAGTCAAGCGGATTCGAATGGCCCATCTGGCGGTAATAGGTTCGTTTGCAATAAACGGGGTTTCAAGGAGCCAGACCGAAATACTGAAAGAGAACATTTATCCGCAGTTTTTTGATGTTTCTCCTCAGAAATTCATGTGCATTACCAACGGTGTAGCACACCGGCGATGGCTGCTGTGCGCAAACCGCCCGCTTTCAAGTCTTATCACCGAGGCTATTGGCGAGGACTGGATCACCGATTCTGCCTGTCTTGAAAAACTTGCTTCATTCAGAAATAAAAACGATTTTCTGTTCCGGCTGGGAGATATCAAGCATTCGGCCAAAAAAAATCTGGCATCGTTTATTGAGCAATCTTTGCATATCAGCATAGATCCGAATGCGCTTTTCGATGTTCAGTGTACCCGGATTCACCCACCCAAGCGGCAAATATTGCATCTTCTGGATATCGTATCCAGGTACCTCCGGATAAGAAACGGAAAAGAAGGCCGGCAGAACAGGGTCCATATTTTCGCGGGCAAAGCAGCACCGTCAGACCATCTCGGAAAACAGATAATTCATCTGATAAATGTTTTAGCTGATATTATCAATAACGATTCCCGGATGGAAAACAATCTGCGGGTTGTTTTCATACCCGATTACGGTGTTTCCTGGGCTGAGTATCTTATCCCGGCGGCTGATGTTGCTGAAGAGCTTGCCGCACCTGAGGTTGAAGCCTGTGGTACCAGCAATATGAAATTTGCATTCAGCGGCGGAGTTATCCTGGCAAGCCAAACCGGCGCAAATGTCGAACTGATGGAACGACTGGGCAGTGATGCTATTTTGACTTTTGGAAAAAGCAGGCCGGAGTATCCGTCACTTGAAACCTATAAGCCTTTCGAACTGCTGGAACATAATGCTCTGTTAAAAGAGACTGTAGCCTTTATTGAGGAGACGCTGTCGGGT
>WJKA01000262.1 GCA_014729375.1 Chitinivibrionales bacterium | reverse complement strand
CCATAGGGACTTGAGTAGTTACTAAAAAAAACGAGCCGTTTTTTAATGAATTATTCCAGTAGCATGCAGGAACAGTACTTTCTACTGAAAAGGCAATTACGGTTCCCGCGGTGAAAATTATCGCAGCAAACAGGTGTGTTTTTTTACCAATGACGGAAATGCTCTTTTGTCAGTTGCACTCTTTAACGCACGCGGCCGAAAAGTATGGTCTGCCAAGGTAAAAAAATCCACTTCGCTGAAACTGTCCCCTCTGAGCGCGGGCACGTATCTGATTCGGGCTGATGGTCTGTTCGGGTCTATTGTCAGGAAGCTGGTAATTACCGGAAATTGATTCCGGCACTATTTTCCTGCTCCATACTATTGCAATTCTCTGCCTTTTTGAGGTATTTTGGTGCACTATACCGTCCGGAAAATCATCACAATTCATTAAGGAGGCTTTGCCATGCACCGGGTACTTCTATCAATATCATTAGTGACATTTCTGAGTGTGAGTGCGGGCGCGGAAGAAGATTTTTCAGATGCGTTTTCCGATGAATCCTCAACTGAGTCAACTATGGAAACCACAACAACCGAAGAAACATCCGAAACACAAGAGGTCGATTTCAGTTCCGGGTCTTCATCATCGTCCGGATCATCTTCAGACTGGGCAACATCCTCGGGGAGCAGTTATGCGAAAGGGGACATGAATGCGACTATCGGCATACCATTATGGCCGTTCGGGTTTTACGCTGCATTCGATTACGGATTTCACGATTGCATTTCAGGTGGTGGAGGATCCGGCTTCTATGGCTATTCATATAGCACGCTGTGGAATTACCGGTATGTACCGATTGTGTTTCGCGCAGCGTTTCATCCATTTAATCTCGCCGTACTTGCAGATAAGATTCCGGTCAGAGATAAGCTTGATGTGTATGCCGGGCTGGCAACCGGATGGCGGATTGGCTGGGCCACCTGGGAAGGTAGTGGGACCAAGCTGTCTGATCCTGATGTCGGAGGATTCATGTTCAGAGAATATCTTGGGATACGTTTTTATCCGACAGACTGGTTTTATCTTACTGCGGAAGAAGGCGGTGTTACCTGGACTGTCAACATTGGTGTCGGACTTAAATTTTAAATATCTAAGCATTAAATTCAGCAAAGAAGTGCGTGGTTATTGAACAAGGAATTTGAAATGATTAAGCGGGGCAGAAATTACAGCCATAGTCTCAGTTTCATAGAGTGCCGCTGTTCGGCAAAATTCCTGATACCTTTTTTCTGCTGTATTCTTTTTTCAGGATTGCCGGCGCAGTTTGATCACGGGATCACTCTTTGTGCCTCATTTACGGTTCCTGTTGATGATTTTTCTGATGATGATGAGTTTGTTAATGACGGTTATGCGCTGGTTGGATTCGGCGGTGGCGTGCAGCACAGTGTTGCGTTCGGGATTCCCTGGCTGGCGCTTGCAACGGAGGTTTCTTTCCTGGCAAATTTTTTAGACCATGATGAGATTGAGGATACATATCCGGGGCAGGTGCTTGAGAATGTTGACGGGGGCCATTATTTTTCCCTCCCGATCCTGAGCGGAATAAAATTAATTCCCCCGGTGCACTCGCCGGTGGAGCCGTTCGGGATTTTTCAGCTTGGCCTGAATATCTTTTTTGAATCTGATCTTGACGGGCGTGTAGTTGTGCCGGTCATTGGTTCGGAGTATGCACTTGACCGCGATTTTGAGCCGGATGTCGAATTCGCTCTCGGTCTGGGCGGGGGTGCAGTGGTTGCAGACCATTTTGTTGTCATGGTCCAGTATCTCAATATGGGAGAGCCCTCTATCGATTATAACCAGCGGATTGGAACTGCAGATCCTACATCAGAACAGCGGGAGTTTGATGCTGCACTGGTCAGGTTTTCAGTGGGGTATGATTTTTAGAGGTATGCCTTTGAATGTGCTACGACGGTTGTATGGCAGGAAATCGATACTGCTGGCATTTCTCTCCATTTTTTCCTCCGATTCCCATCCTCTTTCTGCTGTGACTGTTCATTTATTTATATTTGTACTGATTTAATGACACATCCACCACGAGCGGAGGGAACATGCAAACCCAAAAAAAACTATTCCTGATCATGATATTGATATCACTGGTTTCTTTCCATGTGTATACGGCTGGAACTGTAGACCGGAAAAAAAATGGAGGAGTTACTTTTTCATCAAAATTTCTGGCAAATACCTTTGAATCGGATCCCAACCAGTTTATCGAGATAAAAGACGGACATTTATATCTTGGCGACAAGCGGGTCCGATTCTGGGCGGTTTCGGGCGGATTTCCGAATAAGAATCCCGCCGGGTCATCGACCCATGCGGCGAATCGTGCCTGTGTAAAGCGTCTCAAAGAACATGGATTCAACATGGTCCGGTTGTGGCAGGCGCCGTACAAGGAATATGAAAAAGGCGACGGCAGCCGCGCTGATCTGATCGATCATATTCTTTACTGTTTCAAGCAGGAAGGGTTCCGGGTCTGGTCCGCACAATTTGTCGGGATTCAGGGCGCGACTGCTGATGAAGTCTCTATCCTTGATGACCCGAAGACCGAAAAAGCATGGAAAGCGGCCATGGGTGATGAAAAAGTCGATATAGCAGAGCACCTTGCGCGGTACTATGACGAGCGAATACACAGGCTTTGTGTCAAGCGGATGAAGCGGATACTCAATCATGTAAACAAGTATACCGGAGTGCGGTATGCCGACGATCCGGTTTTTGTGGCCTGGGAGCTGGTCAATGAACACTGGTGGTTTAACAAGATGAAACGGGGCAAATTCCTGAACCTTCCGGTATTTTTCCGCAAGGAGCTGTATGCACAATGGAATGATTTCCTTCACAGAAAATATAAAACATCAAAAGCGATCGATAAGGCATGGGTAGGAAATTTGCTTCCCGATGAATCTTTTGATGAAAAGAATATCAGACTGATGCCCCTGATCCGCGCGGTACGTGATGATCAGGCTGCAACACTCGGTGTGGGCGTTTCGGCCGAAGCTGAGGCCCAGGCATTCGATCCGTCATATTTCAACGAAAAGCGCGGTGCGGATGTTATCGAGTTTTTGCTTGACTTGTGGATAAGCCACAAACAGCGGGAAGTCGATGCAATCCGCAATGAGGGCAAGGCGATCAAGCGGGCGCCGATTGTATGGGAAAACGGTGTCGGATGGGGACTCCCGACCCAGTACATGCAGCAGCACGCGGATGTGATCTCACACGATTCATACTGGAACGGAGCGTTTCACACGGACCCGAATCATAAGCGGTTTCCCTGGATGAGCCAACTGGAGGAACTTCCGAAAATCTCCTGGGACAAACCCTGGCTCGAGCAGAACCGAATGGAGGGCAAACCGTTTTTTGTCTACGAAACCGGTTATATGCAGCCGGGGAAATACCGGGCCGAATATCCAATGACCCTTGCACGAACGGGCTCGAATCAGGACTGGGACATTATCTGCTGGCATTACTGGGGATGGCCTCAGGACACATCACAAAAAGAGCCGTATGCCAAGCCGATGGACTATGCCGCTGAAAGCCAGTTTACGCAGGGATATCACTTTCAATTTGATGAAGTCTATAATTCGAGTCTCAAGGCCGCCGGGACTGTGTTTACACGCGGGCATCTGCAGCCCGCGCCCAACCCGACTCAATTTGTTTTCGGGAAGAAAAGTCTTTACAGTTGGTCGAAAAACGGATATGGCGATGCAGGCGACATGTTTGTTCCCACAACATACCGGTATGGGATGCGGCTCCTTATTGATCCCGAACGGGAAGGCGATGAGATTATCGGGCCGCGAATTAAATATCGCGGCGTGTTCGAGCCCTGTCCTATTGAGCCGACAGAACAGATCAGTATCGACTGGCAACGCGGCCATTTGATTTTTGATGCCCCGGGTGTGGCAATGTATTGCGGGTTCCTGGCACAGTATCCAGACAAAAACAGGGTTGCGTTCGATAATGGGGTGCAATTGAAGGATGTTGTCATCACAAATCCCCCCGGCATGCCGTATCCGGTGAAAAAAGATGAAATGTATATAGAATTCTGCCTGGTTTCAAATGACGGCTTGCCGCTGGATCAAACAGAGGATGCAATGATATCACTCGTAAGCACAAGCTTCAACCGGGGATTCAAACTCGATGAGAAATTGCATGCCAGTCAGAAATGGCATCATACAAAAGAGTGGAATATCAATACCAAAGCTATTTCAATGCCCGATGATACAACCGGCGATCCGGTTTGCGTGGCACGGGTAGGCGGAACCATTGCCGCTCCAATGCTTGATGGTATGAAATATCAGTTTATTGACTGGCATTCAAAGGTGATTAAGGAAGGCAAAGTGAAAAAAGGCCGGCTTATTATCCCGAATACGATGCCGGTGTTTTATGTGAAACTCGCAAAGCAATAGTTCCGCGCCGGTCTGTACATTGCTCCTGCACGAAGCATGGTTCTTGCCGGTTGCTACTGATTAGTTTCCCGGACGTTGCAGATTTGCGTCCTCTGTCATGAAACGGCGCATTTTTGTTTCTGTCACGCCGTGCCCCTCTATTGTTCTAACTTAAATAATATCAACGACATACAATCCCTCCGGTTATTGGCACTACTATTGCAAAATAAAATTGAACGATACTTGTAGAATAATGGGTCTGTAAACAATATGTGCTCTTTGTTTCCGGTCCTGATAGAAATTTTCATGCATGTTTTCTTGCAGTAAACGTTTTTATCTGAATATACCTGTATTGATAATAAAAAGATTGTATATTATTGCCAGGGAGGATTTATGAAACATTCCAAAGCCTTTTTCATTCTGGTCGTATCAGCACTGATCGTTTCGGGTGCCGATATCGCTATATTCCCGGTCAATGTAACTAACTTGACCGAGGGTGAGGGCGATGCAATCGGTATGGTCATGGCCCAGCAATATTCCCGTCTTTCAAAAAAAACGGCAATCGGACCTTCACAAACAAGAAACGCACTTTTGGATAGCGAGAGCAATTATCAGGAAGCGACTCAGGCACTTGGCGTGGCTGAATATATCCTGATAAATGCCGTTGCGCTGGAATCAAAGATTCTCCTGGAAGCGATCCTGTATAATCAAAGCGGCTCGGAAATTCATCGGGCAGGCATGACTGCGGCGTCACTCGATGACATGACCGAGGTAACTGATCGCATTTCCCGGTCGCTGATAAAACGGCTTGAACCAAAGGAGACAATAGACCTGGATAATGTTACCGAGATGGAAACTGAAGAAAAGAACCGTCTGTTTGCCGAAAAAGTCAGTGGTATCAAAACCGCAGTCATGTATGGAGCGGCTTCCGGAGAAGAGTTTGAGCCGATGGCTAATCTTGGGTATAATATGCGGCTTGAGGCTGAAAAGTTTTTTCTGGAGTTCGGCGTTTCAGCACTGTTGCCCTCGACAATATTTGAATGGGATGATGATGGTGTGAAGCAATACGGTGGTGTGTATGTTGAGCTGGGGGGGAGCTACTATCTTTTCAATAACCGGTATGCTTCACCGTATATAGGACTCGGCCTCAGCCCTCGATACTTATTCGAACCCGGGACTGTGGGAATTGCGCCCTATTTGCAGGCTGGTGTGATGTTCATGCGGATTTCATCGATGCGGATTTACACCGATATACGTATTGCTCAGAATGCACTGCCGCTGGTGTATACTGAAACCGTTGGGGAATACGATCCAGACTACGGATACAATGATTACGAAGAAAAAACGAGTGGAAAAATATATCCTACCGAAATAAGCCTTCAGGTGGGAATTGGATGGTGAGGTATCTGTGGGCGTGGGGGGGGGCGGTTGTGAGTATGTCGGTCCGCCCCCGTCATCGCCGACCCCGACCCAGTCAACCACATCGATTCATCCTGCTCCTTACATGTATCGCATTCTCCGAACCAATCGTCATTACCGGTGAATCAGTCTCCTCGCTGATCGGATCGCCGGTAGAAAATATCCGAATGGTCAACGGGCATGGAAATCCTGTCCCGTTTCAGGTAGATGAAATAACGCCGGAGGGAGAATATGTCTGTCATCTCGGCGAGGCGCCGAACAGCAAAGACGCCAATGGAACCCTGGATTCAATTGATGAGATAGTTTTTTTAAAGAAAGACTGCACACCCCCTGGTAAATCAGCGATTCCGGAAATACTGCGTGGCGGTACGGGCATTGTTGAGCAAATTGAGATTGGCGGGGGAGAGGATAAAAGAGTACTTTTTTGTTCAAGCGACAGCACAATTCCATTGTCATCGCAGTCATATATTAATTACGATCATGCAAAAAGAAAGATTACAACGCCCTGGTATTATGCCGTATTTGGAAAGAAACGGTTTCATTTTGTCAGGGCAGGAATAAAATCATCGGAAAGGTCCGGCTATATCGATTTTACCAGAGAACTTCGGCTCAGGATATTTCTCACTGTGCTGTGGGGGCTTTTGCCGATCCAGTATAATGAAGAAAACCTGGTATGTCTGGTGAGCCGGTATAAGGTCGGTCCGGTCCGGCTTGTCCGCCGCGGAGATCTGTATCTCAAGCTCGGCTTTTTCCTCAAAGCAAACAGTGCAGCCGTTAATCAGATTTGCTATCCCCAGATGGTTCGGGTTCCCGTATACGTACATCTTCCCGTACAGTTCAAATCGTTTCTCAAAGAGGCATATATTGAAATGACTCCGGTTATTACTTCTCAGGGCAAAGGGTATGATTTTTCGGTTCCGCATCAAGGAATATCCATCCCGCTTGGTGAGTCGGAAAAGCTTGATACGATTATTAGGTTCAATCCAAATAACAGCTATTTCTCGGTGAATAATGGATTTGAGGGATATGGCTGGGTGTTGAACAGTGATATGAAAAACAGGTTTCTTGACGGAAGTGGATATATAATTCAACGGCCTTCGGAGCGGAACGGCATCGCTCATTGCGGATATCGGTTGAACGTGCATGATATGCCCAGAGGATATTATCTCATAACAAACTGGGTGCTTTTTTCAAACCATGGAATTGATGGATTTGAATCTCTTCGCAACAGCCTTGAAAATCTGTCCCCCGTAAGCACTAAATCGTCAAAAACCTTCAATGCAATCAAGGCTGTGCATACCACGCACAAGTAAGATGTAATTTTGGATGACATAAGTGCGGTTTTACCGGCTGAACACATACGTTTGTTCCCGATATAATTCGGTGTATCTTCAGCGGCAAGGATTTTTAATGGAGTACATGAAATTTGGAAAATCCTGGTTGACTCTCTTGAGGGGCTACCGTATGATTAAATAGTGGAATTTCACAAGGATTACTTATTGAAAGGCTCGTATGCCGAAAAGAAAAACCGCATTCAGAGAGCCGAAGGAAAAAGATGTACTTGAAGAATTGTGCAACAGTGTAATAAATTTTTCGCGGCCTTTTGAAGATGTAAAGGAGCTTATTGAAGAAAAGGCTTTTGAAGCGATAGAGAACGATTTATCGGAAAATGCACTACGGCACCTTCAGAGGCTCGCTTCTTTTTTTGAAGAATTGGAGAATAAAAATGATGAAATCTGCAGCGATCAGGCGCAGGTATACTCGCTGATCGGTGAGATTCTGCACTATACCAACAAATTTTCTGAGAGTATTCACTGGTTCCGGAAATCTGTTGTGGTTGATGACAGGAACGCGGCTTTTTATGCCGGTCTTGCAGCATCGTATGAAAAGCTGGGTGATACCGACAGAGCGATACGCAGCCTTGAGCAGGAGATCAGGCTTAATCCGGGGGATTATTCACCATACTTGCATCTTGCCGACATATACGACCGGCTTGAAAATTATGAAAAGGCAAGCGAATGCCTGGAAAAATTGCTTGAGCGGGACCCTGACAATATCCAGGCGCTTCACAAGCTCATTTGCTATCACCAGACACATCTTCCCAATGCAAATGTCGAGTTCCTCCGGCGTCGATTATTGTCCTGTCACAAGGAGCTTGCCAAAACCGACCTTGTTATATGGACATTTCACATTTGCTGCGAGCGAAAGTATAATTACGCAATTCGTATTTTATCTGCCAAAGAGTTCGAGCAGTCGTCTGATCCAATGGTCAACCTGCTGAAAGCCTACGTGTATTATGAGCAGGGAAAACAGGATGAGCAAATGGATGAGTTGTCTGAATTTGCAAGGAAAAACCGCAGAAAAAAAACCGCAATGCAGGTACAGTATGATCAGTTTATGACTGTTTTCGGCGAGCTTGCTCTCAGTAAAATCAAACCGTCATAACCTCATCTCGTTTGACCGGGATTTTAT
>WJKA01000261.1 GCA_014729375.1 Chitinivibrionales bacterium | reverse complement strand
GTACCAGGCGCATCCGGTTTTCTGGAAGCGACAGAAGTTCTTTGCCGTTAAACCTGATTCGCCCCGATTCAATCTTTCCGGGCGGTTCTGGAATAAGACGCATAATTGCAAGAGATGTCACACTTTTCCCACAGCCTGATTCACCGACGATACCCAGGGAGTGGCGGTGTGCTATATTAAAGGACAGATTACGGACTGCATAGGCAACACCCCGGTCGACAGTGAATGAAACACTGAGGTTTTTTACCGATAGAAGGTCTGGCTCATCAGGGTACATGTTCTGAAAAATACTTGAAGACAGGCCTTCGTGCCTGAAAATGCTGCTGAATGAAGGACCCTGTCATGGTATGTTTTCTTTAAAGAAATACAGGAAAGTCCCGGATTCGGGACGTGTAATCCCATATGCGGCACTTAATTTTAAATAATACCCAGATTTTTTACATGTAGTACTATTTTTTCTGGCATGCGTATTGCATCCTGGATAATTGGTTTGACACGACTGACATTATATATTTATACTATACGTCAAATCGGCGAGGTGATGAAATGATACTCTCGAAAGCAAAAAATGGCCTGATTAACTGCGTGCTGTTCTTTGTACCCTGTCTGGTGTCCTCTGTGCATGGGGTATATGACCAGGGGTATGGGTATGACATTCATCTCGGCATGCGGAATATCCGTGTGGTGAACGGAACTGCTGTTTCGGTTCCTGTTTATCTTGCCAACTTTGAAGATTTTGGAATCTATTCCTGCGAATTTACGATACTGGCAGATTCCTCCTGTGCGATACATCTTGAGCAGGCAACGGTTGAAACCGGGATTGCTGCCGGATGGCGTGTGAGTTCAACGAAGGTTTCGGACAACAGGATAACGATTGCGCTTGAAGGTAGCGATGATTACGGGACGGTTTCATCGGGAGCAGGCGCGCTGTATTACGGCGCGGGCGAGCTTGTTGTCTGTAAGCTTGGTATCGATGCCGATTTTCACAAGACGAAATCCTGCGATATTGCGCTTGCCGGTATCAGCATGCAGTCGGAGCAGGGCACTATAAAGCCGCCGGCGGTACAACGCAAAGTCAAAGGGGCCCAGGGGATTGAAATCGTACGGTCCGGCGATATCGATAATAACAATAAGGTGCAGAAAGACGATGCCGACGCTATTTTGACCTATGTCGTGCATGGCGGAGCGGATATTTCGAACCAGTATGCCGGGTTGATCTCTGCTGACCGGGCTGATGTTTACATTGATGGAAGCATCAATGCCTACGATGCTGCGTTGGTTTCTTTGTATGGTATCGGTCTTGTTGCCGAGTTGCCGATTATCGCTTCACCGGGAAGGGTTCCGGATACTCCCCGGGTAAAAATCGAGCGGCTGTCTTCCGGGCGGGAGACAGCCAACGATTTATATCAGTACCGTCTGAGCGGAAGCGAAATCGGGGGATTAATTTCCGCACAGGCTGAATTTGCCGTCGACCCTGAGGTTATTCAGCAAATCAAGCCGCCGGTGACAACCGCGGTAAAAGGGGCACGGATTGCCGGGTATTACAATGCTGCTGCAAGGACCTATAAAGTTGCATTAATCACTAATGATCGGGTTGATGCGGATGAAAAAGACCTGTTTATACTGAATATCCTGCACAATGCTGATATGGCACAGTCAGGCCTGCAACTGCTTACCATGATGGTTAACGAGCAGTCGGTCCCTGTAGCGAATGTCGATCCTCCGGCTGCTTCCCCGGCCGGTGTGGGTCAGCAGCACAGTGCGGGCACTAAAAGCGGTCTGATTGTTATTTCCGGTGGATTTGGCGGCCGGGGCCGTGCAAAAATTCAGAACAGTACTGGTGCGGCTTTCGCGTTCTTTGTATACGCGGCCAATGGAAAACTGGTCTATTCCAGGGCCTGCCCGGAGGGAACGTATGAGGCCCCTGTCAGTACTGCCGGTAATGCCCCGGGACCACATCTGCTTGTAATCAGAAAAAGCCGGATGCGCATTTCAACGGTACTTCCATTTTATAAATAATCCCCGGCATACCATTTCCTGAATATGGTTGCCAACCCGATCTATTCATAAATTTTCAGAGATTTCACCACAGAGTGAAAGCGTATATGCTCTATTATCGGGAATATTCGCGCAAAAAAACAACATTTTTATGATGCATCGATTACATTGCATAATAAATTCAACAACTTGCCGGCTTTTACTGACCGCTGACCGCTTGCCCGTTTCGGCAATGAACTATCGATACGGCAACAATAATCCGATACACTTTGGTTGCGGCTTAGCTGCACCAGGATGTATTCTTGAATAATCAAGGCTGAGGACACCCGCAGAATCGCCTTTCCTGTGGCTATCCCTTCTTTTTGTCAAGTGACAGTCCCGGATATGCGACCTCGGGTCTGGATTCTGATACTTTCCAACCATTTGATTACGCAGGAAATAGCAAATCCTTCGTGTGTTAATGGCATGAAAATTGCACAATTCAAATATGGAGTAAATAGTGTTGTACCCGGTACGAAGGAGTTTATATGAAATGTTTTTTGAATGTTTTGCATGCGACAGTGGCCGGTTTATTGATCGCCGGAGCGGTTCAGGCACAGTTTAATCTCAACAATTTTTACTCACGGGGAGTGCAGGACCGTAAAGCAGTTTTTACAAAAATCGATTCGGTACTAACCGAAACGCATATTGCCAATGGGACGGCAAAGACACGATTGACTCTGGTTATTCGTCCGGATTTTTATCGGGAATATCAGCAGACGTACTCAGACAGCATTATGTATGTTGATGGTCGTCCTGCCATTCAGTCGGTGAAACGATTGAATGAAGAAGCGCTCGACAGCATAGAAATTACAGCGGGTTTGCACCTTCCGAACGATTTTGTTGCCGAGAGTCTTTACCTCTGGATCGGCAACGAGCCAGTTGCGGGACAGATCCAGGACCGGAAACTGGCACGGGACCAGTACAATGACATAGTCGGTGTCCGGATGGACCCTGCGCTGCTGGAGTTCTGGGGCAACGGCTCGTACAATCTGCGGATTTTTCCTGCCCGGTCAAATAAATCCCGCAAGATTTGCATTGTTTTCCATCATACGCTTGACGACGATTCAGGTGAACTGATTACAGCGCCAGTTCCGGTCGTGTTTGACACGGCGAATGTTTATCAGAATCTTTCAGCCGGCAATACAAAAGCGATTGGATATATGAAAGCAGTCCTTTCGACATCAGACAACAGGACGTATGAGTTTGGTATGCCGGGTCTTGGCAGCGGCCGGTTTTCTCAGGGGAGCAGGCTTGTCCTCGATGCGGCCGGGATTGTGGAGCTTGAGAAGGGCTTGATAGAAGCGGAAGATCCTTCCGGAGCATCCCGGGAGTATGCATGGGTCGGACGCGACAAAGTGGACAACGGGTTTGATATGGGGTTTGCCGTTACGCTTGACAAAACAACGGTGGAGCTTGAGGACGAGCCTGATGTCCGGATAATTGTTGTTGACATGCGTGAGGAATGGTGGGACTGGAACGACTATTATGAAAAGCAGTACGGTTATATGAATCCGCAATACGATTATTCGCCGTACAGCGGGTATACGGAGGTAAATATCTGGGAACGCGCGCAAAAGTACGCAGTGCTGTGTATTCAGAATTATGTTGATGACAACCGGAAATTCAATGTTGTATTTGCCGGTGCGAATGCACGGCCGGTATTCAATGCGCCGGTGGCGCCGACAAAGGCCAATCTCGCCGCTGCATATACGGCGATCAGGAGGGCGCGTCCAGACCCCGATGCCTCGACCCTGGATGCGCTGGACGCTGCGCTGGGAATGGCGCCCGGGGGCGTTGTGGTCCTTATCAGCGACCTCTATCAGCCGTGGAATTACATGCGCTATGTTTACGATACAGGCGGCTCGTATTCGGGGACCGACATTTCCGATGCCGGCAATACGTATGATGCGCTTTTGGAGCGAATCGGAGAACAGGTCGCCGGATCCGACGCCACTCTCTTTACTATTGCCGATGAATACCGCTTGAGCTCGATTGCCCGAGAGTCCGGCGGCTTTACGCTTGCATCGCTGCGAAACAACTACCATCCGCATCCGATGTATGCTTCCTATGATGTTGACGGAACAGTTAAGCAGGTCCCGCAGCTTCCGGGTTTGTTCTTTGACAATCCCTATAATGGCGGCATTACCGGTATCGAGGTAGTTTCTGAAGACGGCGTTGATGATATCGTATTCACTACTGATTCATATCAGTATTATATTGCCCGTGGCGGTATAGAACCGGTAATGACGGACATGGTGTATTATCCATATCCGCAGGAGACAAGCACAGTGCTTCGAGTGGCCGGCAAGTGCCTGTCGGAAAGCCGTTCTTCCTGTACATTTACGATTACCGGAAAAATGGGAGGGCTTGGTTTTACCCGTGAGGTAACTGCTGTTCCGGACAATATGCTTTCGGCAAACGATATTTCGAATGTACAGTGGGCATTCAGAAAATCGGAACAGCTTGCAACCCGGGACTGGGCTGCAAATGCCGGCAAAGTAAAGCAAATCGGCAGGGATTATCATATAGTTACCCGCCAGACAAGTCTTCTTGCGCTCGAGCCGCGGATGACGCTCTGGGAAGACACAGTTTCACAGGAACAGGCCACGGGCGGTACGCAGAGGGAAACTGCATCGCTCGACTATTCCGATACGGCTCCGTCAAGTGATAACCCGATCGATGATGTTTCGCTTGACGAGTTGATTTCCGGGGCCACGCCGGTCGAAAAAAGCAGCGGTCGTTCGACGGTTACCGGTTTTTCGGTTTCTACATCGACCAGCGGTATAGAGCTGGTCATCCCGGAACAGTTTATCGGACAAGCGATCAGTATTGCCGTGTTTAATGCTCAGGGACGGAAAGTTTTTGGAACGGTCCTGACGCCCGGAGATATTCATAACTCCCGGATTGCTCTGGACCGGTCACGCTTAAACCTTCCGGGCGGTCAGTATACGATCAGAATAGAAACCGGCGCTCACATACGCCGCTTTCAGATGCCTTTTGTCAAATAGTACTCTGTGTGGTGAGTGAATTTCCTGAATGAGGGCCCTGTTTACACAACGCAGGGCCTTTTTTTCGGCCGCCCCAAGGCTTCCTCGAAAGAAAAGGTGCGCTGTGCGTTCGTCTACTTATACCGGTACACAATACGCCCGCGGTTGAGATCGTAGGGAGATAATTCAACCAGTACTCTGTCGCCTGGAAGGATCCGGATATAATGCTTGCGCATCTTGCCGGAAATGTGGGACAATACAATATGGTTGTTGTCGAGTTTTACCCTGAATGTTGCATTGGGAAGGTTTTCTTCAACAGTGGCTTCAACCTGTATTGATTCCTGTTTTGCCATGCATGCGATCCTTGAAATCTGATGAAATTAGTAATGAAAAAAATAAATTGTGTCTAACAAAATTACTTTCTGGAAGGCATTAAATAAAAGTAAAATGTTTTAAAATCGTATGATCTTCAGAAAAATGGTACACCGCTACTTGGCAAGCGTGCGTAAATGATAGTATAATAAGGGCATTAAAATCAGTTGCATTTTCTTTCTGGTGTTTTGGAAGTTAATAGAAACAGCATATGAGATCGTATCGCTGGCCGCTTTTTGCATTGCTTTTCGGTTGTTTTGCCAGTGCAATACTGGGTGACAGCACTGCCGAAGCGCTTCTTCTGGCCAATTTCGGGCCGGACAAGGTACCGGGCCTGTTTATGGTAAATGCGCTGTTCCTTTTCTTTTCATCGAGTGTAATTCTCTCGATTATTGACCGTGCGGATCGGGGACGTTTTTTTTTGTATTTTATTCTGGTCCACAGTGCTGTTCTGATACTGGTCCGCATTGCCGTATTTGCAAATCTGACTTTTTTGTTCATTCCGCTTTTTTCGTATGCATATGTAACAAAAATCCTGTTATTTCTCATGTTCTGGACACTTGCCAATGATCTGATTGATTCCCGGAAAGCCGGATATGAATTTCCTTTTATTGCAGCCGGGGGTACGCTTGGTGCAATTGGTATTTCTTTTTCTATTCCCTGGCTCCTGAAAATTATTCCAGCGGAAAATCTGGTCCTGGTGTGGGGCATTCTGATGTTTGGCGTAGCGATGTTATTTATTCCTATCAGGCGTAATTTCGGTATTTATTTCAAAGCTAGTTCTGATCAGCAGAAGCATGCCGGGCGGAGTATAAAGACATTGCTTGATGATTCGAGGTTGATGAAAACCGAGCCGCTTCTCTGGAACATGGCGGTTCTGTATTTCATGATTTTCTTTGTATTCTGCAATCAGCAGTTTTCATTTTATTCTGTTTTGAAAGTCCATTTCCAGGATTCGCCGAACCAGGCCCGGGATCTGGCGCGGTTTCTTGGCTATTTCATGGGTGTCACCATGGGGGCCACTTTTCTTTTGCAAATTTCGCTTGCAGGATTTGTGTTGAAAAAGGCCGGTTCCACGCGTTCGATGTTTATTGTTCCGGTCGTGTTGTGCTTGATTTTCGGTGTTTTAAGCGCGTTCGGGTTTTATGATAACGGCGGTTATTTTCAGGCATCCTCAGGTATGATTTTCTGGGGAGTTACGCTTGGCGTCGGCACGCGCATGGCGTTCTTTGATTCATTTTTCTCTCCGAATTTTCAGGTGTTTTTTTCGAGTTTTCCCCATAATATCAGGGGAAGAGGAAAATTGCTTATTGAAGGTGCGGTGAAGCCGGTTGCTATTGTCCTTGCAGGGCTATGGCTTTTATTTGTCGCGCCGAAGCTGGCATTCAAGTATCAGATGGTACTGATGTTTGCGATTTCGGTTGTAATGATTGTGCAGACGGGCACGCTGAAGCGCAATTACAGTGAAAGCCTCACCCGGTATCTTGCCCGCTATGACAAAAAAGATACGCAATGGCTGAAAAGCATTATCCGTCAGCCCAAAGAAGAGTATTTTCTGAAATTGATCAGGGATATTCTTGACATGGAGGATGAGAGCCTGAAGCGGTATGCAATTGAATTGCTTGCCATGATGGAATCGCCGGAATCGGTTTCTCTGCTGCTGGACCATATTGACGATCCGGAGGGGATAACCAGAGCGCGAATTGTCGGCGCGCTTTCACGGACAAAAGACCCGAAATTCAAGCACATTTTTCTGCAATGCCTTGATGATTCCTATTACCGTGTTGTGGCCAATGCAATCGAGGCGCTTGCGCGGTACAGGGATGATGAGATTACATCGAGGACCAGCGGTTTTCTCGACCATGAGAGCGGCCGGGTCCGTGCAAATGCGGTTGTCGCGCTCTGGCAGGGAGCGGATGGAGCTCTCCGGGCGCGGTTGACCGGGGTAATCACCACAATGCTTCATGCCGATGACCCCGGTTTGAATTCGTCTGCGCTGTATGCACTCGGCGAGCTGAAAATACCAGAGCTGAAAGGAGAGCTTGATGCATTCTTTGAGCGGCACCGAAAAACCATTGCCGGCGATTACAAGCTGTGGCGCCAATTTGTATTGGCCCATGCCAAGTGGCATGCCGACGATGCTATTGAGCGTCTGCTCATGCTTTCGCATAACGCGGCGCGCAAAGCACGAAGCGATCTCTCGTATGCGCTGGGCTATATGGTTGATACGGGATATCCCGCCTCACAATTCCTCCGGCGGATAAAAAAAGTCGATTATGTAAAACGAAATATCCTTCTGAAAGCACTGTACAATCGCTCTGTGTACATCACGGTGGATGACCAGAAAGTCCTTCAGGAAATCGCTCGTGAAGAGGGGGTTGCTGCCTACGCCGACTGGGTGGCGCTTCATGCGCTCGAAAAAGAAAAGCAGAACGCCGGTGATGAGTTGCTTGAGTGCGCTATTCTCGAGGAATGCATACAGGACCGCACCCGCAACCTCTTCTATATTGCTGCGCTGCTTGATGAAACCGGGCAGATCAAGAAAGTCATGCACCGGCTCTATCATCCGAACCCTCATGTGCGCGCCCGGGCGCTTGAGGTGCTCGATAATTCGGGAGATTCCCGCATTAACAAATGGCTGATCACCCTGCTTGAAACAGATAATTCATCGATCCACAGCAGAGAAGGGCAAGACAGGTACGGACTGAACCCGGTCGATAAGCGGTCGGTAATTGACAAATACAAAAATAACCCCAATACATGGGTAAAGGAGTGCGCGCGGTTTGCGGAAACCGGTGCGGCCGTATGACCGCGTGCTCAAATAATCGCAAAAAAAAACATCCGGGAGCAGGATATAAACCATGGCAAAAATTCCCGCACGCAAAGAAAGTTCTTCAGTGGCATACGCTATACTGGAAAATGTTGTCTTCTTGAAAAAAACCCCGCTTTTTTCTTCGATACGAACGCATGATATCGGCGCGGTTGCGTCTATTGCAGAGGAGATAACATTCAGGCCCGGTGAGGAAATTGTCAGCGAGAACGATGTCGGCGACTCGCTCTTTCTCATTAAAAAGGGGACGGTACGGATTGTGAAAAAAGTTGATGAAACCAGTTCGATCGATCTTGCTGAACTGTCAATAGGAGAGTGTTTCGGCGACATGGCGGTGTTTGATGCGGAACAACGCTCGGCCAGCGTGCGCGCCAAAGACACCTGCACGTTGTTGCGGATCAATGGACAGGACCTTATCGATGTTATTCTTGATCACCCGCATATTTCAATCGAACTGTTGAAAATATTCATAAAGCGGCTCCGCAAAGCCAATGCAACTATCCGGGAACTGTCGTCGAAATCCAGTTTTGCCGGAAAGCCGGAGGGGGCACGATGAGTCGGGGTATGCCGGATGTCAAAGGGGCGGTACTTTGCGCGGTCCTGATGATTGCGTGCGGCTGCGCGCCGAAATACCGGACTACCGTGCTCATACAGATGATCGAGCATCAGGAAAAATATTTCCGCTCCGAAGTCATTCTTCCGTTTGAAAAAGAGCATAATGC
>WJKA01000260.1 GCA_014729375.1 Chitinivibrionales bacterium | reverse complement strand
TTTCAAGCCTCCTGAGGGTGTATGAAGCTTTATTGTATTCCGATCAGGATGACTACGAGGGACTGGCGGAGGCCAATCCGGACGATAATACCACGGCAGCAGATTGGCGGTATCCGGATATTAACTGGGAAAACAGCCTGAATATCAATTTTACCCGGCTTATAATGCTTAATCTGTATTTACAGCTTGTCTATGACAGGGACAAACAGCCGGACACCTATAAAAATGATGTCCAGTTGAAACAGACAATGGCACTGGGACTCACGTTTAATTTCAAGAATTATTGAGCCGGATGCAGGATTGGTTCCCCCTCCTCCTCCCCCTCGGGGTAAAGGGGGAGGAATCCGAGGACGAAGGGGGGTGTTCAGTAAAAAGGCATCAGTAAATATACACAAATCAGCAGTATTCAACAACAAGAAATAGTTGACATAATTAACCTGCTACTCTATTTATTCCAATTCGGGTGCGATCGTATTGTTTTAAAACAGCGAGGACATTAAATCAGAAATATTGTACAAAAATTGCCCTATGGACGAAACCGGCCCACCTTATTCGTTACTATTCATTCAAAATATGTACATTGCCGTGTCGGCAGCATGCATACAGGTATCAAGATATGCTACATGTTATAATTATTCATTTAATTTATTTTTTTTAATTAGTAAGCAAACAGGGCGAATATTTTATATTTTGAACCATAGCAGGCGCTATTATATATTTTTAAAGCACGATTGTTTTTTTTGGGGAGAAGCAAAAAAAACGTGGCAAAAACAGTCGGGAGATAACATTTTTTCATCGAAGGAGGTTGCTTATGCAACGGATGGTGCGTTTTATAATTCCTTTTCTGGCCTTAATGGTGTTTTCGTCATACGGTTCCATCAAGTTCTATGTCGCGGGGACCGATGAGTTGGAAACTGCTTTTGGCAAAGGAAGCGATTCAGTGTGGTACAGAACTGCGGCGTATGATTCGATTCTTTCCGAATCGGTTGTTTCAGATACCGAGTGGATTGATTCAATCAGTGAATCGGGGCCGAATGTGTTTGCCAACAAGATGCCAAATCCGATGCAATGGAAATTCGACAACTATATTGTCGTAGGTATCGCTGATTCATTTCTGGTCCCCTCGGATGGCGACTATGTGTTTACGATAAAGGCCGACGAAGCCATGTTTATTGAAATTGACGGGGAAATAATCAGTGATGATCCCTCAGCCGTTTTTATGTATACCACAATTGATGAAGCGCTGGATCCGGGGCTGGGTACTGACGGTGTTCCTTCGGCATCGGAATATCAGGCAACGGTAAACCTCACTGCAGGAAAGCATGACCTGAAGTTTTATTTTTATGAAAAAACAGGCACCTCCATTGCGGAGCTCTGGTGGAAAGCTCCCGGTTCAACCGACTCGGTTGTTGTTCCGGCCAGTGCATTCGGCGAAAGAAAAGATTTTTGTGCATTTGAGATAGAGTGGATCAATCCTGATTGTGCTCCCGGAGACGACTATCCGCCGACACCGTTGACTCTTTCGTTTGAATATCCGCCGAAACCCTGTGTTGAGCCTGCCGATACAATCTGGTATGTCTACGATTTTTTCGAGGAGAACGGCCAGCCGGACGGCGAGGATATCCGTACAATGGAGGCGGTATATGAGACAACATTTGTGACTTGTGAGGAACAGGAAGTTGTTGAATATATTGTCTGGGCTGAGACCAATGACGGCAGGAAATCGCAGGATTATGAGGGCTCATGCAATGTTATTTATGTATACGGACCTGATACTGCGTACTGCGAGACCGGCGTGGAACAGCGATTTCAGGCCAAAGCGCCGCTGAACCTTCAGAAAGATGTTCAGAACTCGATATATAACATGAAAGGACAGCGACTCAACGACAAAGTTTTGCGCAAAGCAACTACAACAAATCCTGCAAGCGGCCAGTATTTGATAAAAGAAGAGAAGGCTGATTCGAAAAAGGCCCGCCTGCGCAAGGAATCTGCTGTCAAGTAGCATTTGATTGTGAAGATTTTCAGAAGCCCGGGAGGGGAATGTCCCGGGCTTTTTCCTAATACTTATTTGTTCAGCCAACATTTTTTCTTCATAGTTTTCCCCCCTCTTTTTTCGGATAGTTACGCGGGACGGTGTTGCGTGGGAAAGTATGCTGAACGGTGCTGATTTGTCTGATTGGCCACGACTCTTTGTTCGTGCCGGATACCACACCGTTTATTTTTCGCCACATTCCCGTCTCCGGCGGAATCGCGCAGGGGAGGTGAGCGTCCCGCTGGGCAACATTGCATGCGGTGTCTGCCTGCTGCACATTGACTCATCCGCCGGGACCACGTACCGGCGAAGCTGTTGCCGGCAAATTCAATCGCAGACCGGAAACGGCATGGCCTCCAGGGCCGTGCCGCGTGTTTGCACCCGGGTTCAGCGGCTGCATTGTCCGGAAACCCGCCGCTATTTTCCCAGCACCACTTTGCGGAACATGGTTGCATTACCCGCCCTGACAGCCATCATGTAAACACCGGATGCATATGGTGAAGCATCGATCCGGTACATATCATTACCATGGCCGTGTGTCGTATGTGCTGCCGAGCCGTTTGGCCTGATCAGCGTAATGCTGACAGGGCCGGTATTATCCGGCACGGCAATTGACAGAAGGTTTCCTGCGACAGTAACGCCCAGTGAAGGCGGAGTAACGCTCCTCGTGCTATTCACGGCGCCGACCGGGTCGGGGGCAGTATTGCCGGAGAACAGTTGCGACTGGGGAATAACCTGGATCGGCTGGGTCCGGCTGTACCAGTCGATACTGAGTTCGCTTCCACCGATTGATTCGATTTTTATCGCGCAGGGTTGTCCTCCCTGGAGCTGGATAAAATCGCCGAAATGAACTTTCTGATAGGTCGGCGCGGATTCGGTCAGCACCTGCTGATCATCTATCCAGATTCGCACCGTACCGGTGGCGTCTGCGCAGAACCGGTATTCTTCGGAAAAAAGCGGCACAACCCATCCTGTCAACCTGACATTTTTATTCGATGTCCAGTCGAAACCGGGATAGGGTTCGACTGTTGTTTCGACCGGCGTGCCGGACAGAGAGCTTGATGAATAATATTCGGCATCAAGCCCGTCGCCGTTCATGAACAGGCTTTCGAAATAGCCGATCAGGTCGGGGTCCCAGATGATTTCATCCGGCCATTCATACTCGTTTTTGTCCTGTCCGGGCGTGTGCCAGGGGAAATCGGAGAGCAGACCGATTTCCTCAATGTCAAAACCCCTGCCTGAAGCGATCCGCTTTGCAGCCGACCTGGTGAACGGGAGCGGCTGGCCGAACCCCTCGACATACCAGTTGACCATGTCGACACAGTTATACGCAGCATTGTCATCGATTTCAGGATTCGGGCCGGCATCGGGGTACATGCAGTGTCGCTGCGACAGACCGCAGAATCCGGCAGGGTCCTCGTTGGTGTCACCGCCCCTTCCTGCACACGTTATGTGATACAGGTCGTGGAATACATTGTTTTTCAGAATGTTTCCCTGGCTGGGATGCCAGCTCTCGTACGCGCCGCCGTCAACAGTCGAATGGAGCACATGGGAAATATCGTTATACTGCATGACATTCCGGTCGCAGAGAAGCATATCTTCCGTCAATGTAACACCGAAAACGCCGGACCGCTGGCCTTTCATCGACAAGCCATAGCGCGCGCAGCGGCGGATTTCGTTGTACGTTATTTCATTATCACCGCTCTGGTAGAGGCCTACACCGGCCACGCCGCTCATCAGCTTGCCGTAATCGTGAATATAGTTATTCTTGACAGTATTGAAGCTGTTGATATTGTCCCACGGGCCCGAAGAGCAGCAGTAGCTGGTCAGGAAAACGCCGTGGTGCCCGATTCCCTCTATCCAGCATCCATATACCGTATTATGCTGTGCGTGATAGTTCATGCATACGCCCTGGGTGCCGGCATTCCATATTTTGCAGAACCGTACTGTGCAATATTCGGCATTCTCAAAATGGACGAGGCCCAGACGCATTTCATCGATTTCACAATTGTTTTCGTGGTCTTCATCCGCGGGTGACTGCGGCGATGTCTTGCTCGAATAGACTTCATCAGTCGAGTTAGATGTTGATATCAGCAGGTTTTCGAGCGTAATATACTTGACAGGATTTGAAGGGGAGCTTCCGATAAACTCGATTGCGCGTGTCATTGTGCCACCGACAATGACCTGTTGATCGATCGGGGTATTTTTCGGCCAGTAATACACATAGCCGTCATCGGAAATTGCCCACTCGCCGGGCTGGTCGATAAACTCTTTTGCACCTTCAACCCAGTACGAAGCGGTCGGATTGGTGCTCGGTGAAATGGTAATAATACGGGCGGAATAGTCGACATTGCTTATCGGCCGCACATCGGTAAACCACCCGGGACCGAAAATCATCCTGGCGTTGCTGTATTCCCAGTTGTCCGGAAGCCATCCCTCGGCATATCTGAAATTATTGCTGGTCCTGCTTGCCGGTGTGCCGTCGGCATTGATATGACGAAGCGTGCCCCATCCATGCCCGTTTGGACGGGGGTCCCGGTGATTGGGGTGCCGGGCCTGCGGCGAGCGTTTCCCGTTTTCGGCAAGGTTCCAGAATTTCCAGTTTTGATCAGGCAGTTGCGCCCGGTATATTGTGCCGGAGAGCGGGTAATGAGGTACTCCCGGCATTTTGCCTTCAACCTGTTGATACACTTCCCAGCCGGTAATCCTTCTGCCGCCGTAAACAGCAACATCTTTGTTGTCTTCACCCTTCCATACTACCGGGTTCTGCTCGGTGCCGTTGTCATTTTCATCAAACCGGAGCGGTTCATCGAGGAAATAATTGCCTTCATTCAGAATGACAATCTTTTCGTCGCTTCCTGCGCTCCGTATGGCGTCCCGGGCATGATGCAATGTTTTGAACGGACCCGATTCGGAGCCGTCATTTGAATCATCACCGTCTGGAGATACATACAATGTCACCGCCCAGGCTGTTGAAAGAGAAAAAAGGACAGCAATAAGGCTTTTCATAGGCCCCCCTTGAAATGTGAGTGTTTTTTAATCAGAGAGTTACATTCAGACCGCCATTTAGTCTGAATAACTGAACTGCCATACTGATAATGAAAAAAGGAAAGGAAATTACTGGAGAAAGCCTTTTACTGAACTGATTTCTCCCTCAACTTTATGCCGGAGCGTTCAGCACCCGGAACTACCTTCCTTTTACTGAATTATTATCCTGAATTCCGTAGTTGAATTGCGGCGCTAGGCGTAAGCTGTTGCGCAACCTTGAATTGCGAAAAGCCTCGCCTTACCTCCCCGGGTAGGACTCCTTTTTTCACAATTCGATCTCACACAACATCTTACACGTATCATCCACACTCAACTGCGGAATGCAGGATTATATATAATCTAATAAAAAAGCGTCGATTCTGCAAAAATAATTCAAAGAAACTGGCGGAAAGAAGCATGATTCTGATAATCAGCTATTTGCGGCGCGGATCAGAATTTTATTTCAACGCGTGTCATATAGTTAACAAGCGCAATTTCGTTGGAGCCGACGCCCTGAATATAAACGGTCCAGTCGACATTTTGCAGGATATTATAGTAATACCGGACAATCCCGACAGCCTGCCGGTCATCAATCGTGCCGATCAGTCCGGTGGAAATATTCATGATATCATTAAAAGCATATTGCACCGAGCCAAATGCATTATGCTGTCCCCGAAGCGCGCTGGCATAGCCGGGGTCCTTGTACATGTATTCCGCCGTGAATATCCAGCGCTCCCTTAGTGAGTAATCCGCGCCGGCCATGGCTTCGAAAAAAAGCATTTCCCTGTCATGATCATAATGAGCAACTGCTTCACCGTACGCGCCGATCTCGATATCTCCCTTAAACGCGATCCCTGCAGTTGTTTGCGTATTTTTCGCGGGCGAGGTACCGGCATTCTTATAGAGCCCGACCAGGCTGAAATCGAAGCCTTTGACAGTTGTAAACAATTTAGCGGCCGCAGCATAGGAGTCGTCGAAAAGAGGAAGGCCCGCAACAATATCGCACCCGGAGAGCAAGCCGAAGGGGAACCGAAGGCTGATAATATCGCTCCCTGAGCGGCGGTAATTCAGGTCGGTAAGGTCAACTGATGAAAAAATGTCAACAGGGGAAAAAATGGACCCTTTGCCGAAATTGATGATCCGGCGACCGACTGTAATGTCGACAAACGGCAGATAAAATGAAAAGTACAAATTGCGTACATCAAGAAGCAGCGGCGAGCCGCGTACGGAGAACAGCGTGACAAATTCATCGACACTGCTGTCGGGAAATGCATCATCCGGGATTGTTTCAAATATCCGGTCGGCGGCAACGCCATACGGCATGAACAGATCGAGAAGTCCTTCGATTTTTCCGTATCTGCGGTTGGTGTTCCTGAAATTGAGCGAGAGGTTTGTCAATCCGGTAAACTTGAATGTATCCGTATCATCCGCATCGTATTCCTGCACAACACCCAGGTCCGAGTACATCGATCCGTGGAGCCGCAGGCCGCCGGAATTGTCTGCAGCAAACGCTGTGCAGATAATGGTAAGAGCAAACAGGAAGGTGCGGGTGTTTCGCAGTGAAATCATTTCAGAAACTCAGCGTTCAGTGATCATCGGTCAATGCTCAATATTATGGGAAAAAAATTATAAGCTCCATTCAAAATCCTGTATTATTACGCATGGCCTGGAAGGCCATGCCCAACACAAAAAGCAGTGTATTGCCCTGCTCCACCATTCACCATCCGGTGTATCCAGTAGCCGGTATCCGGCATCACCTCCGCAGATACCGCATCGAGAAAACGGATTCATCAAGCGGTTTATCAAATGTAATATCTTTCATGGTAAAAACAGTCCTGCTGTTCTTGCGCAGCTTGTTCACCATTTCCACTTTGACTGCAAAATCCCGGTTACCTATTGTTTGTATCTCCAGGGTATTTGCCGTTTTAAGCAGTTTGCCGCTTTTTGCATACATTTCTTCTTTGATTTGCACAAAATTGGATTTGGCCACCCACATTTTTCTCTTGAAATAGGGGGCATTCCTGACTCTTGCATTCAGCTCGATGACATAGCAGTCATACTCACCGATTTTTTCTTCACCGATAAGCCGGATTTCATAGGTGTCCGACAGCTCATCCGATTCCAGCGCATCTTCATACGAGACATCAGAGCCCATCATACCCTCCTTGAGCATGTGGCCCGATATCTTGACAACATCTTCTTCACCGGGAAAGTAAATCCAGAGATTATCGCCGATCATGAGATATTTGGTGCCGTCATCTTCAGGATTGATAAATTCCACCACAGCCCTGTCTTTATCATTGCTCATTGCCCGCGCCGACATCTTTTTCGTGCGGACTTCGTCATCGATATGGATTTCCATCGTGCCTTCATAGATAATTGTCTTGTGATCGCGGTTTTTATCCATTTTTTCGAGAATTTCCTCTCCGGTAAGAGCATACAGGGTCGCGGCAGTGCACAAGACAGCAAGCAAAATTGTGATTTTCATAGTAACCTCCTCAGGACAGTTTTTCAATTCTATATCATACGCTTTTTATTGCATTCACAGCATTCATACGCGCGGCCTGCCAGGAGGGAATAATCGATACCAGGCCGGATACGAGGGTTCCCAGTACAACGGCAACTGCCAATCCCCCCGTGTCAATTGTGGTATAGACCACACTGTCCATCGGCATATTCACCGAGCTCAGCGCTTTACTGAAATCAAGGCCGAAAATATGAAAATACCACGACACAAGACTTCCTCCGGCTACGCCTGCAAGACTCCCGGCAAGCCCCAGAATAATACCTTCCGATATGAAAAGAAACAGGATTTTTATCCGCGAAAGCCCCATTGATTTGAGCACGCCGATCTCACGGCGCCGCTCCAGCACCACCATCATCATTATGTTACCGATGATAAACGCTCCAAGGAGTGCAATTACGAAGTAGATAATGTTGTACATTTTTGCGGCCAACGTTACATAATTGCCGTATATTCCGGCTTCCCGCCACGGCTGAATCGAAAGCTCTGGTGTCCCGATCTTTTGCTCAATTGCGGATGCGACCTGTTCTGCGCGATGGTAATTGTCGAGCATGAGTATTATCTGCTGTGTTTCGTCTTTCATGCGAAGCAGTTTTTCGGCGTCGGAGAGCGGTATCTGAAATATCCGTTCGTCCATGTCTTTCAGCCCCGACTCGAATATGCCCACTACTGCAAACTTCCGCAAGTGAAGTGCGTAATCGCCTCCCTGGGCCATCACTTTAACCGTATCTCCTACCTTGAAATCAAGCGCTTCAGCCAGACCGGCACCGATAATAGTTTCGCGTTCGTTTCTGATATAGCGCCCGCCCGGAAGGATTGACTTATGAAGCAGCAGCAGGTCTTTTTCGGTTGCAGGATCTCCGGCAAGCGCAACCGCGTTTTTATTGTTTCCCCTGTTGTTCAGAAGCACACCGAAATAGATCCGTTTGGTTATAATATCGATATGCTTCGCAATGTCGGGATCATCCTTGATCCCGGCAATCAGCGAGTCCGGGTTTTCGATATTTTCGGTAACCGGGTAAAAGCGGACCTTGTCGACAAAATCCCGGGTTGCTATCCGGATATGCCCTGTCTCATTGCGGGTGTAATTCCGTACCAGTGAGCCCATAAATCCGCCCAGCATGCCCTGCATAAATACTATGAACATAATCGAAAGCATTACCGATAATACTGCAAGCAATGATCGACGGGTGTTGCGCAGGAGATTTCGAAAAGCAAGTTTAAGCAAATAGAGCATGTATTTTCCTTTTCAATGTATTTTTGCACGAGGGTTCAAACAAACCTCAGTGCATGGGTTACTTCCATTTTACCCGCCTTGCGCGCGGGAATAATCCCGGCAACGGTAGCAACGGCAATCCCGAAGAAAAACAAAAAAACCATGGTTGCGCTGTTCCACTCTCCGTAAATAGTGCCCCAGACCGGGAAACCGTCAACAACTACATCGCCGGCTATCTTGTCGATCGGATAGCCATACGTGACCAGAACGAGATTCGTTGCAATACCCAGCACAAGGCCGAAAATCGAGCCAAGCACTCCTGTCATAAAACCTTCCAGTACAAACATGGCCGATACCTCGCCGGATTTCATTCCATGGGCACGAAGCACGCCGACTTCACGTATGCGTTCATACACACTCATAAGGACCGAGTTGAATATGCCCACGGCGGCAATAACCAGCAGGATCAGCAGGAAGACAACACCGAACGCGCGTTTACTCTTTGCAAGCTCCAGAAATCCCGCCGCAAGCTCCATAAAGGTTGAGGGTTCAAGACCGGGAAACGTCGTTTCGATCCGTTCCTTTACTTTGCGTGCGTCATTTTTCATGTCTTTGAGATTAACGCGGCGCATAAGCCCGACATTCGCTTCGGTAACAAGTCCTTCCAGGTCAAGGAACTCATTTGCCGCGGCATATGATATCATCACCGAACTCCGGTTAAGCTCAGGATCGGTTGTTTTCAGGACTCCCGCTACTTTGAACTCATCGGCATTGCGGCTCTCGTACCGCGTGAGTGCATACAGCGTGATATAGCCGCCGATATCCACTCCCATTTCTTCGGCGAGATCCTTACCGAGTATTATTTCACGACTGCTTCCGGCTGAAAAATAATCGCCTTCCAGGTATGAAACCAGTGAAAAGACCGAGCTGTCAAGGTCCGGGTCGATAACCGTTCCGATAACCGGTATTTCCTCGGTGTAGTTGGAGAGCTGTCCGATAAATCGTGTTCGCGGGGCAATTCCGGCTATTCGGGGATTGCCGGAGAGAAGCTTGCGCAGTTTTCTCATGTTCCGGATACCGTGGTCGAGCGGGAATGCTTCTTTGTCCTCCTGGTAAGCGCTGGTATGCACTTTCACCGCGGAAGTCGTCAGTTCTATCATATTATCGATACCGCCCCGGTCAAGACCGGCCATCACCGAATCCATAAACGTATAGAACCATATTCCCACGGCGATGGTGATCGCGGAGGTAATGGTACGGCGTTTGTGGCGCATAATATTACGAAAAGCAATACGCGCAATCATATTCATGTCTGCTTCCTTTCATCCGACGACACCTGCCCGTCATGAAGCATAATTACTCTTTTTGCGTGCTCCTGCACCATCTTGTCATGCGTTGAGAAAATGAACGTTGTATTAAGGTCGCGGTTCATTTTTTCCATAACCGACATGATGTCTTCGGCCGTATGCGAATCAAGGTTCGCAGTGGGTTCATCGGCGAGAACGACCAGGGGATTTTTAACAAGAGCGCGGGCAATTGCTACGCGCTGCTCCTGTCCGCCTGAAAGCTCGCGCGGCAGACGATCGGCCATACCCTTTAATCCGACGGTATCAATTATTTCCAGCGACCGCCTCGTCATCTCGTTTTTGCTCTGAGTTTTTTCGATAACCAGCGGAAGCTCCACGTTTTCCTGTACCGTAAGCACCGGAATAAGATTGTACGACTGAAATATGAACGCGATATTTTTCTTGCGATATCCCGAAAGCTCCCGCTCATTCATCGCACCGAGGTCCCCGCCGTTGTATACGATATTGCCTCCTGACGGCGTATCGAGGCAGCCGACAATATTGAGCAGCGTAGTTTTGCCGCTTCCAGACGGCCCGACGATGGCGAGGAATTCTCCTTTGTCTACAAGCAGGTCGATCCCGCGCAGTGCATGGACCTCACGCTCGCCTTTCTGAAACGTCTTTGTGATCTCCTGTAATTCCAGTAAAGCCATTATGAGCTCCTTTGGTGGTTTCTGTTTTCTTCACCCATGTCGCTTTTTGTCATAACCGGTCCATACGCGGGCAGGTTGGCGCGGGTCCCCTGCAATGACTGTGCAAAGCGTACCATGTGCATAATCAGAAAACGATTTTCGAGAGTATTGTTTTGCGGTGCAGCCGGGCACGATACCGGCATTTCAGCTACTGTATCCATGTCATGACTCCGTTTCGGTGTCGAGGTTTTCCAGCGGGTCCGAACCGCCCGGGCCGTTTTTTTTTGCCAGGGCCGCTGCCACCGCTTTGTTCATCAGGTGCGGTACTTCTGAAGGCACCAGGATCATTGAGCCTCTGTTTTTTACTGCGTCAAGCAACAGGTTGAGCGATCTCAGAGTCAATGCTTCGCTGTTGTTTTTATATTTTTCAGATGCCCGGGAATATTTTTCCGCAAGATCGATTTCCGCGGAGCCGAGGATCACCCGTGCGTTTCGCTCCCGTTCGGCCTGCGCTTCCCTGCTCATGGAATCCTCGAGTTCCCGGGGAAGGACAATGTCTTTTATTTCGACCGACAGCGATGTGATTCCCCAGGGGTTGGTCCTGGCATCCAGAATTTTCTGGAGCTCCTGTCCGATTTCATCACGGTCCGTCAACAGCCGGGCCAGGGTGGTCTTGCCGATAATGTCCCGGAGCGCGGTCTTGGCGCTTAACGGGACTGCATTGCGGTAATTCTCGACCTCGAGCTTTGCCTTGCCCGCGTCCCAGATCATCCAGAAAATTATGGCATCGACAAAAACAGGCACCGCATCTTTTGTCAGCACTTTCTCGGCCGAGAAATCTGTTACCATGATTCGGCAATCAACATAATCATAAGGGATATCCAGAACAGGAATGAGAAAAAAGAGGCCCGGACCTTTTGTTGTAATGTGTTTTCCAAGACGAAGAACAGGGACACGTTCCCACTCAAACGCGATACGGATTGAAAACGTGATATACAGCAACAGAATAGTAGCGGCGGACTGGATCCATACCGGAAACAGTCCGGTGCGCCTGAACATGATAAACGCTGCGATTGAACAGACAAGCAGTATGCTGTTGAGAGCGTACCGGCGGAGCGCAAACAGTTGTTTGCGGATTGTCCAGAGCATTGGATTGAATTCCTGTCGCTCGTGATATGTGTCGGCAGTTTTAGCCATTGGTCAAGTCCCCCTTGTCGCTTTTTTCCGTTTATTTTCGATTTTTCTGAGCACCGCAATTGCATCGCCCGATCGCGCCCCCATCGCAGCAACCTCATCAAGAAACCTGCTGCACAGGCGCTCTATTTCCTTTTCTTTTTCTCCGGGATCAATCCCTTCATTGTTATCGGACACAAAAGTACCGGTGCCCTGCTGCGTGTTGAGAATGCCCCGCAACTCGAGCTCGCTATAGGCTTTGGCGATTGTATTGAGGTTGACCTGGAGGTCCACCGCGAGCCGGCGTACCGTGGGCAGGCGCTCGCCCGGCTTGAGCATACCATTGGCAACGCCGTAGATAACCTGGTTAACGATCTGGCGGTAGAACGGCACGCCGCTTGAATTGCTCAGCATAAAAGAGAATGCCATGCGAGATTCCTGTTATACTATTGTCATAGTTAACTATTACACCATAAATATAGCACTTTTTCGGGTTGGTGTCAAGAGTTTTTTCAAAATGCAATGAATATATGTTATATTGTATTAGTAGAACACACAGGATATTTTTGAGGTACACTATGGACCAGGTCCACGAAAAAGCCCGTCGTAACGGCCGATTTGCATTTTTATTGATAGCAATTGGCATTCTTCTTGCCGTTGAAGCATTTACTCCGCTTTCATTCATTCACAAACTCTGGCCTTTGATAATAACCGTACTTGGTATTGGATTTCTTGGTATATTCAGCGCCCGCGGAAGACAAGAGCCGGGATATCTTATTCCCGGCATTTACCTTGTATGTTTCAGTGGATTGGCCTTGTATGCGAATTTTTCCTCATGGTCCGTTCTTTCGGATTTATGGCCGTTTTTTATCGGCTTTTTAGGATTGGCCTTTTTCGCGGCGTTTTTTCTCTGCAGAAAAAGCTATATTTTTCTTTTGACCGGACTGCTGCTTCTTTCCATTTCCGCGGTATTTATCCTTGTCTTTTCTTTCAGCACCCAACTGTGGTGGACTGTTTTTATTTTTACGGGCGCAAGCATTCTCATAGCGGAACGGGCACGATGAATTCCGGGCATGCCAGAAGGATTGCCTTTATCGAACCGTCGGGCGCGGAGACAAATGTCTTTGAAAATTACATGCGTCTTCCCTTGACAGGCTGCCTGTATCTCGGAACAATCCTTCATAATGCCGGATATTCGGTAAAAATATACAATGAAAACATTCTCTCACGGAAAATTGATCCTTTTACAATTAAGGCGGATGTTTACTGTTTATCAGCATTGACTGTGAGTGCAAACAGGGCCAAGCTTCTGGCATATCAGATAAAAAAAGTGTACCCGGAATCCAGAGTGATTGTGGGTGGAATTCACGCATCGCTGGTACCTGAAGATTTCGTTGAAGTAGCCGATACGGTGGTGACGGGCGAAGCTGAGGGCAATATTGTTGATATTATCGAGCGCGATCATGAAGAAAAAATCATAGGGGGCAGGCCGATCGACAATATCGAAAACCTTCCGCTGGTGGAATATTCACTTCTTGAAGGTGTCGAATCGATGGCTATTATTCCTGTAATGACCTCCCGCGGCTGTCCGTTCGACTGCAACTTCTGCACGGTGACAAAAATTTTTGGGAAAAAATTCCGCATGCAGTCTGCTGAGCGGATTGTCCGGGAGATCAGGCATGCGCTGCGCTATTTTACAACCCGCGATATTTTCTTTTATGATGATAATTTCACGGCAAACAGGAACCGTATTCAACGCCTCTGTGATCTGATCGAACAGGAGAATCTCGATATCACCTGGACTGCGCAGGTACGGTCGGACATTTCCAGAGATCCGGAAATGATTGAGCGCATGGAACAGACCGGGTGCCGGTTCTTTTTTATCGGATTCGAATCGATCAACGATGCCACCCTTAAAGCGCTTCACAAATCGCAGACAAAAAGCGATATAGAAAATGCGATCGATATTATCCATAAAAAAGGGATAAGCATTCATGGCATGTTCATGTTTGGTGAAGACAATGATACGCGAGAGACGATCCATGAGACAGTTGATTTTGCGCTCCGTCACCATATCGACACCGTGCAGTTTATGATCCTTACGCCGTTTCCCGGGACCCGTCTCTACGAGAAAATATGCGGTGAACACCGTCTCTATCATACACGGTGGGAATATTTTAACGGCATGTTTCTTGTTTTTCAGCCAAAATCAATCAGTCCCTGGATGCTTCAGGAAGACGTGCTGAATGCGTACCGCACATTCTACTCGTTGTGGCGCGTTTCTATTGAAGGATTGATGCTTGTTGCAAATATTGTACTTGATGCCCTGGTATGGGATTTCAAACGGGTGCTGCGTTACGGGTTCTTCACAATCCTCCTGAGAGCAGGAGCGACATTCATTGTCAAGCGGCATGTGGTAAATTACCGCTTGTATATCGAATTTCTTGAAGAGACACAGAAGCCGGATTGAGAAATCGGGAATCCGATGGAGAACTGCTTTCATCAGAGGGAAAAATAGCATACGGAACCGGGTCTTTCACATGATGAAAGATATAGCTGCAGCCAGTCTTGTCCAAAATGGAACACAGATGCCACGGATGCGACGGATTCACACGGATCTGAATAGTCTGGAAATATCTGAGTTAAGAAAATCAGGCTGCAATTTCTATGAATGGGCCCATTTTTCTTCTATTTTCTTAACCATAAAAGCAAAATCCGTGAATATCCGTCGCATCCGTGGCATCCGTGTTCCATTCTCTTAGATTGTAAACTACGATTCAATTACGATAAAAAATCGGGCTATATTCACTGCAATGACAAATATTTTCGATATTTCAATTTATTTTGGACAGCACTGAGCTGCAGCGTTTTTATCAAAACGAATTCATCAGAATATGCACTTCATTTTTGCTGAAATTATTGAATAGTATTATCGCTCATAAGCCGGTTTTCCGGAGAATACTCATAATCCCATTCATCGGTGCCGTCGTCATTGTAAATCATGTTTCCCAGCGAATCGTATTGCCATGAAGAGCCATCGGTGGCCGAAAGCAAAAAGGCAACCGGCATCTGTCCAAAGGTGACTCTACAAATTTGACTCGGAATCCGACAATGATTGGTAACCCTTATTAAAGAACCAATGTTCGCAAGGCAACTATCACCCACACAAGAAGAAGAACCAAAAACTTTCCTGCAAATTCAAGTCGTTTTTCCCTGGGGACAGAATGGCGCCCCTCTGCAATATTGTGAAATGACCGGTTCTCGAGAAAGAAAGCTGAAAGATTTTCGCTTATTGATGGGTGATTCTGAATGCTCGTCTTGAACTTGTTCGATTTCAGCACGTCGGACATGATAAGTAAAGGCAACGGCCAGTACCCACTCCGTAGAACCCCAATGCGAAGAAATCTAAATTGCCTGAAGGTCCCGCTGTAGATGGATTCTAAGGGCACCGCAGTCGACAAACCAATCATATCGAATAGGCGTATCTTGGAATTTCGCAATCTCACAGCATAGAAAGCCCTCAGGATAAGGGATATCAGTGCAGCAAATGCAATTAAAGAGATTTCAATAAGGAGAAAAATTGCCAATTCCTGTTGATTCGGAATACCGAATTCAAACAATACACGTGTTCCAAATCCTAATGTCAGGATAATCGAAGTCGCCAGAAAAGCAGGCCAAAAACGTCCTTTGAATTCTATATCTTTAGGCATTGAAAGAGTTTCCCCTTGGCTACCTTGGTTTATCTTCATACTCGGAACAGCATCTACTACTATTTGAGTACACGAGTCCTCCACAGCAATGGTAGTCACAGCCTTTACATCCTTCAAAGCTCGATGGGGATTGCTCAGGCGCACCTTCGTTATTTCCTTCTGTCAGACATCGGTAGATCCTGATCCTCTCTTCTATGATCCAGAAGCATATCGGTACCCAAACGCCAGGGTGGACACCCAACCCGTATGGATCATTTAAAACAAGCGGAGAACCATATACA
>WJKA01000026.1 GCA_014729375.1 Chitinivibrionales bacterium | reverse complement strand
TATAAATATTTTTTCCCGTACTGTCGTAATACCACATGCCGGGGACCAGCCTGGCCTGCTCATCAACTTCGGTCAATCGCTCACCGTCAACAAAAACCTGGCCCAGAGTTGTCGCTGGACTCGATCGCGATCCGACAAGCTTGACTTCAAACGGATTCGCACCGTCATACTGGGAATCATCGGTGAACAGGGCTGGATCGGGCGATGCATAGTACGTGAATGCTTTTCCCGGAACCTCCTGCCATACCGGCTCCCAGACATCCGAGCCTTTGAGAATGACCGTGTCACCCGGGAAGGCCATGTATACTATCGGCGCGCCCTGCTCGCCCCCGCGCGGCGGAGCAATCCTCCCGCGGTACACTCCCTCATGGACCATGACCGTATCGCCTGGTTGAGCACGGTCCGCAGCCTGCATTATCCGCAGAAAAGGATTTGATACAGAGCCGTCACCGCTTTCAGTGCCGTTACCTGCCGAAACATGATACGCCTGTCCGGCAAATAAACCTGAATAGAACACCATAAATAGTGAACATATCCTGCAGAATTTACCTGGTTTCATGGTTCAATCCCTCTGGTTGACAAATTTATTCATTTAGTAATTTATTATATACGATGCTCCAGTGCGCTTCAATAAAAGTGTAATAATTAAACTAATTTTATAATACATGAAAGCAGACCTGGATATTTTCAAGAAAACAGCCGGAAAAAGCCATGTTCGGCACCGTGTAGATACGTTTGCGAATTCAGCGAAAATAAACGGGAGAATCGCAGGAAAGATCGAATCAGTCGGGCATGAGCGGCATAAGGGCCGTGATACCCGCCCAGGCCACCAGCAAGGTTACCAGTCCTGTCAGCGCGCCGATTTTAAACCATTCGAAAAAGGAGACATGGGTGCGATAGCGTTTTTCCAGCATGCCGAGCGCAACAATATTTGCAGTTGATCCGATGACAGTGATATTTCCGCCGAAACACGCGCCGAAAAGCAGGGCCCACCACAGCGGCGTTGAGTTGAGTTCCTTAACAACAGGGATAAAAGCGGCGACAAACACAATATTGTCGACAAATGCGGACCCGAGTGCGGCAAGCGCCATTATTATCGGAGTCAGCACAACCGGATCATTTCCGAAAACAGATTTGAAATTGCCGGCTATTTCTTCGGTAACACCGGTATGCTCGAGCGCGCCTGCAACGGCAAAGAGCATCATGAAAAACAGCAATGTCCACCATTCTACTTCAGATTCGATATAGTGCCGCGCGCGCTTGTTTCTCCAGATCATCAGCACACCGGAGATAGCGAGCGGCGCTACTATGAGGATCGTATTTTTTTCGACATCAAGCCAGAGTTCGATCTGGTGGTGAAGTGCGATCAGGGTGATTGCGCCGATAAGAATAAACAGGCCCCGCTTGTACGGGATGCGCACCAGGGGGCCGAGGCCGAGTTGCATCCGCCGGCGGGCTTCAAGACGCTCCGACAAAAGAGCGATTTCTTTCCGGTACAACAGAAGGAGCACTACCATGGCGGCCGCGGTTGCAACAAGCGTTATCGGCGTGGCCCACACGATAAAATCCTGAAAAGAAAATCCCGCCTTGGTGCCGATTAGTATCCCGACCGGATTGCCAAGCATGGTGCCGCTCGATCCGATATTCGTTGCAAGAACTGCAATCATAACAAAAGGTATCGGTCGCAGCTTGAGGGAATCACAGACCTGCAGGACAAGCGCAAGCACGAACACAATCGAAGTCACTTCGTCAACAACACAAGCCATCAACGCAGACATGAGAATCGTTATTATCACGAATTTTTTACCGTCCATCGCACGAATATTTATAACCAGTTGTATCACCCAGGTGAACAGCCCGAGGTCTTTGAGCACGCCGACCATGGTCATCATGCCGATAAGAAAAAGAATAATGTCAAGCTCGGAGGAAAGAATCATTTCTTCAAGCGAGAGCACTTTTGCCCCGAGAAGAATTGCGATGCCGATAAATGCAATGGCAAGACGGAAATGCCAGAAAAGAAGGGTAGCTGAAATGATCAGCACGAAAATAGAAGTGGCCATTATCTGCGACTGGTCGTGGAAACCGCCCAAATATGCCAGAATCCCCGCGCCGATGCTTGCACCGACCATGAACAGGCCGTTAATTGCCAGCTTTATATTTTCGGAATTGCCCCTGATATTCGCCATGAATTTTATTCCCTGAGCACTTTATCGAGAAAATGCTGGAGCGTTATTACGCCAGCGAGTTTTTTACCGGTAACAACATACGCCAGCCGCGTATTTTTTTTCATAATCTCCTCGGCAACGTCGATAGCCGGTGAGTCAATTGACAAAAACGCATATTCTTGCGACATGATTTCCGTAAGCCAGGTATTGCTCTCATTGCGTAATACATCGGCGAACGGCTCGAAATTGAGAATAGGCGACAAATCCTCCATCCAGAGGATGTAGTCGGGGAGGCATACTTTCAGGAGCTCGAACGCGGTTACAACCCCCACCAGATCACCGTCCTTATCAATCACGGGAAGGTCGGTGAGGTCGTGCGCGACAAAAAGATCGATGGCATCCTTGAGCGTGTCGTTTTCCTTTAATACAGCAGGTACCGGAGTCATGATATCCCCAGCGGTAACAAATCCGGAAAGAGTAATTTTTCCGCTGTTGAAAAAATTCCAGATATCTTCAGGGGATTGCAGCATGAGTACCTTGTCGACAGTATCGGGGGCGGCAAACAACTGACTGATTGAACTCAGTACCTGAAGGTACAGCGCGGGAGTATCCTTTGGAGCAAGAATCAGAATAATAAGCCGGGCAATAGTCGAATCATCCCTGCCGAACCGGATTCCCGACTCAGACGTGGCAATGGCAATAACAAGTGAATTGATTGAGTCGAGCCGCGCGTGGGGGAGCGCGAGTCCTTTTGAGATTATTGTATGATGCGTCTCTTCACGTTGTATGATTTCTTTAAACGCGGTCTCAACGCTGCCGATACCGCGGTTATACGCAAGACGCTTCAAAAGCTCCATAATGATATCGTCTCTGGCACGGATATCGCTGCGACAGATAATCTCTTTTGGTGTAAAGAATGACGTAAGATTCAGGTCTGTGCCGTTTGAATAATTCATAATACAGGCGTATGTTTCTTTATGCTAAAGCATACTGCCTTGCAGCAAAAAAATCAAAGCAAAAATATCAGTGCTGTCCAAAATGAATATACGCGGTGTATATATCAGTCATTGCAGCGAAAAAAACGCGACTTTTTGCTGCAATCGAATTGAAGTTCACAAGCTACAAGGATAGAACCCGGACGGCCTGGTGCAGCTATTCTTCGATGTCGCTCAGGACAAGCGCAACGATCAAAATGCATCGGAATATTGCTGCCATATCGATAGTTGGTTGCCGAAACGAATTCAGGTTGAGGATGCATGGATTATGCTATATGCTATGCAATAATTTCGATATTGTACTCTTAGTCTGCCCGCTGATCTTTCCGGCCCTGTCTTCTCAACGCAATTTTCCCATACGAAAGGTTACCGCGGCGCCGGTAAAAGGCCTGGCGACATTCAGGTTGGCAAATCCGGTTATGCCGATTCCTGCAAAGAAAAAGGGCGTGAAATTCACCTGCATTTGAATAGGGATTCCAACAGTGTTTATGGATTCGGCGTCATAGTGCGACTGGGCAAACCAGCCGGTATCATCATAGAGGTGTTCGCCCCGCTTAATGCCCCCGACATAGGACAGGCCGGTTGAAAATGAGGCCATAACAAATTTTTTGCTGACAGATACGCCATACAGAGCGCCGATATCCCATACCTTTTCGGCCGGCGTTTCAGACATGAATACCTCAAATTCTTCATTGTAGCAATACCTGAGCGTTATGAGATGATTTTCTTTGTTGATTGAACCGCTGATTATGCCGGCAATGCCGTTGGTTCCATAACCCGCGCCGCCATCAAACCATACCTGATCCGGGGTGAATGCACAGACTTTCATTGCCGCCACAAAAATCAACAGGTGAAAGAATTTTGAAATGTTTGAAACGACCATCATACCCTCCTTGTAAGTGTTTGCCATAGATAAATCAAATTATGTGCCAGGAAGGGTTATTCATTATAAGTTATTGTATAAATTGAGGATACGAATAAGGGGCGGCTGTAATGGCTCTATATAGCCGTCGCAATTGTGCGACTGTCGTTTTGTGGTAGTGTACATTTGCTACTATCAGCCTTTTTCATGTTCCGCGCTTTTTTCATCTTTTAAAATTGCCTGGCCTTTCACAAACCAGGAAATGCCGAATGCGATGATTGCGCATGATTCGAGCCAGAAAATCGGGTGGATCGGCTTGATTCGATACTGCAAAGAATCCGGAAGCGCATAATATGCAGCTATAAGCACAATGCAGAAAATCATTGTGAAACCGCAGATTCTGTAGACGTTATTTCGTATCAGTTTTTTTTGTGCCGGCGGTTTGGCGGGATCTGTTTTTGTAAACAGGACAAGCGAGAAATAGATGAGCGCGGCGAAAAAGAGTGTTGCAAAGAAAAGATGCACCCGACCGATAAAGATAACATCTCGTGCCAGTGCGCCATCGGGCGCAGTTGGAAAAAAGGCCAGTCCGACCGCAAAAGCACATGCAAGGTCCCCGGCAATATCATCCCGAAGGTCCCATCCTTTGTATGAAAGAAGGAAAAAGCCGATAACGCACAGTATTCCGACAAAAACATCGCGCATACCGGTATGGTAATAGCTGCTGATTGAGCGCTGGATTCCGGTGCGGAATATAATCAGTGCACCCAGCGATATAATGAACGGCAAAGCAATTCCAAGGATACCGATTGCTCTGCGAAGCTCAAGGTAGGAAAAGACAAGATGATCGGTGCCGGTCTTTGTGATTTTCATATATATGAAGTTTTATATTACTACAGTGCTGTCCAAAATAAGGTGAAAACTATGAGAATATTGATCAATGAATCCTAAATGCGCAGCTATTTTACAAAAACAGAAATGAAGTTTACAATATACAATTATTCCTGTTATAGAACGCCGCTGACGCCAATCTGGACGATTATCGCTGATAGGTAGTAAGAACAGAAGATCACCACAGAGGACACTGAGATTTAGAGAGGTGCAGCTATTTCTTTGAAAATCAACTATTTTTCTCTGTGAACACTGTGACTCAGTGGTGAATTAATCATCACAATGTACCTTTCTGACCAGCGAATATCAGCATGATCAGCGTCATTAGCGTTCTATTTTGGACAAGACTGATATTACTATAAAATAGTTACGCCAGCAGGGGTTTCCAACAAATATTGGGGACGGACGAACTTTTTTGCTTTCATGTGTCCTGTTGAATGCGCTTTCGGAAACAAAGTAGCCGATGCCGCGGCGGTTGGAGATAATGTCAAGGTCCTGCAGTGATGTGTACGCGCGCATTACCGTGTTGGGATTGACTTCAGTCTGCACAGCAATCTTCCGCACCGAGGGGATTTTCAGGAAAAAAAATGTAAGCGGGCCTGTTTTTGGATTTCTGGAATAGGAACAGTGTCGGTCACTATATATTGGCAGCAAGGGAGTGATCGATTACTTTGAATACGTTTTTATTACGTCGGCATATAAATACTTCCCACGCACTCACTTACTACCATGAGGTGTGGCACAGTCTTCAGGCTGTGCAGATATCATTTTCTGAATGCACATGCTGCATGCGTACGTACGGGAAGTATTTAATTGCCGGAATTATAGTTTCATGCTGTTCGCCGGGCATATATGCTATTCATCCGTCTAATAATGCATTTCGTCGGAAAATAGTTGCGCAATTCATCGGCAGTACTTAATTTTTTACCGGGAATTTTTTGAAATTTGCCATTTTTCTTTTTTAAATGCTTTCCACGTGGTGAGCAGGCGTATTTTTTTCTTAAATCGCTACAAATTGTTGCGTTTTTTTGTGGTGGTGGTTATTTACTTTGTTATGGGAAGCTGCAGTTCACTAAAGAGTTCACCACAGAGGCACAGAGATCACAGAGGAAAGCAAAATATTTATGAGGAAAAACAAACAGGATAAGATATAGTTATGTCAATGGTCAAGTGCAGCATACTATTTAAAAGCAGCTTTACAGCTTTAGTGATTTTCAAAATCTCAGTGCTCTCTGTGGCTCTGTGGTGAGTATTTCTTCATACTTTCGGAGATGCATTGATGAAAAACGGAATAGCAG
>WJKA01000259.1 GCA_014729375.1 Chitinivibrionales bacterium | reverse complement strand
GTCCGACCTCCGCAATGTTCTTCGGCGGGCAAAAGAACTGCTGCCCGCGCGGCCCTCGGAACAAACATGGTTGCCCTACCTGGGCAACACACTGGATGCCGGAGTTGCTGCGTTGTTTGCCTGTGAAATAATTGAAGCGTGCAAATATATAATCGGGCCTGATCCGGTTGAGGGTATCTGGCTTGGTGCGGCAAATGATGTAATCATGCGCGAGCGGGGTATTGAATTTGTGGATGGGACCGCTCCGGGGTTTGCCGCAATTACCGGCGCAGCGCCGTCAAGCGACATTGCCGTAAAAATCGCCCGCGAGCTGCAGGAGAAGAACCTCTATGTGTTCATGGGCGGAACGCATAACGGCAAACAGTTTGCCGAGCAGCTCGCCGAGGAGGGTGTTCAGCTTGGATGGGAGACACGGCTGGTCCCGTTCGGCAGGGATGTTTCCGCGCTCATTTATGCGCTGGGCTTTGCAAACCGGGCAGCACTCTCTTTTGGCGGTGTCAAGCCGGGCGAGTTCGAAAAAAACCTTCGCTATAATAAAGACAGAATTTTTGCATTTGTACTGGCATTCGGCGACGTTACCCCGGAAAAGTATGCAGCGGCAGCGGGCGCGATCAATTATGGATTCCCGGTAATTGCAGATACCGATATTCCCCAAATCCTGCCAACCGGCGTGTGCACCTATGAACATGTGGTCTCGAACGTACCGTATGAAACCATGGTGGAAAAAGCGCTTGAGGTGCGCGGGTGCAAAATTAAAATAGCCAGAGTGCCGATTCCGGTTCCATACGGTCCCGCGTTTGAAGGCGAACGTATTCGCAAAACCGATGTTCATGCTGAATTCGGCGGCAATAAAACAACGGCATTCGAATATGTTACCACGGTTGAAAACGACCTGATCAATGACGGTGATATCGAGCTGATCGGTCCTGAAATTGACGACGTTGAAGAAGGTACTGCGCTTCCGCTGGCAATCTGGGTTGAAGTTGCGGGCCGGAAAATGCAGCCGGATTTTGAGCCGATCCTCGAACGCCAGATACATCACCTGATAAACGGGGCCGAAGGAATCTGGCACATGGGACAGCGGGACATTGTCTGGACACGCGTCTCAAAAGCGGGCTTTGCAAAAGGGCTGCGGCTCAAGCATTATGGCGAAATTCTGCACGCCAGATTTCTCAACGATTATCCCGCAATAGTCGATAAAGTCAAGGTGACACTGGTGACCGACGCAGATGAAGTGGAAAAGCGCGTGGCGCATGCCCGCAAAGTGTATGATGAACGCAATCGCCGCCTGGAATCCATGACCGACGAATCGGTTGACACATTCTACAGTTGTCTGCTGTGCCAATCTTTTGCCCCCAACCATGTGTGCATTATCACGCCGGAGCGGCTCGGACTGTGCGGCGCATATAACTGGCTTGACGGCAAGGCCGCGTATGAAATTGATGAAACAGGGCCCAATCAGCCGGTTAAAAAAGGAAAACTTGTCGATCCGGTAAAAGGCGTCTGGGAAGGGATCAACGAGTATGTTCATGTCAATAGCCATAAAAGCGTCCCCGAAGTTACGGCATATTCCATCATGGACCGGCCAATGACCAGTTGCGGCTGTTTTGAGGTTATTCTTGCATACGTTCCCGAATGCAACGGTGTCATGGCCGTAAATCGCGAATTTACCGGCAACACGCCGGTGGGCATGACATTCTCTACGCTTGCCGGCAGCGTGGGCGGCGGCCAGCAAACCCCGGGCTTCATGGGAATCGGCAAAGCATTTCTGGCTTCTAAAAAATTCCTGGCAGCAGAAGGCGGTCATAAGCGACTGGTCTGGATGCCCGGTGAACTCAAGGAAATGCTGGGGCCAGATCTGAAATTGCGTTTCAGAGAACAGGGTATCGACGATCTGCTTGAAAAAATAGCCGATGAAACGATCGCAACCGAGGCTGCGGATTTGCGCGCACACCTGGAAAAAGTCGGTCATCCGGCATTAACCGATAAGGATATGGCGGAATACGCCGAAAGCACGGGAACCACCGGGCCTGGCACTGCAAATGAAACAGCACCGGATTCACCGGAGGGGCCGCCTCAAAAAGAACTGGAACAAACTGAACAGCACGGCGCGGAACCTGCCGGCCATACCGGTTCACCCAAAAAGCAGGTGACCAGTGAAATCGCAGCAGAACTCAAAGAGTCCCTTCGCAGCGAAATACTGGCCGAGATTGCCGGTGCGCTCAAGGGTACGGTTCCGCAGGAGGCGCTCGATCGGGTGATCAAATCAGCGGCAACAGCAGCGGAAAAAACACAGGAAACCGCAAAGACAAAACCGGTGTCCCGGGCCGCGCAGCGTATTGGTGCGATTACTGAATTTTCTGTGCGTAAAGAGTCGTGTGAAATGCCGATTGCCGAAATACGGCTTGGCGCCACGAAATCGGAAGGCGGTACGCGAGCGAATACCTGCACCGTCGGCGGTGAAACCTGCATGCCCTTTCACCTGTGGGAAGGCCGCATGCCGCATCGCCCGCTGGTTGCAATGGAAGTTTTCGATTCGGTGAGTGAAAAATATCCGGAAGTGCTCAGGGACATATACGGAGACCTGCTTCAAACGCCTGCCGATATGGCACGTGCCTGTATCGAGCAGTACGGCGCCGACCTGATCAGTGTGCGTCTTGAAGGCACGCATCCTGAAAAAGGGAACCGGACCGCAGAACAGTCTGTTGAGCTTGTCAAGTCTGTGCTGGACGCGGTCGACGTTCCGCTTGTCATTACCGGACACAATAATTATGACCGCAACAATGAAATTATCAAAGCAGTCGCTCAGGCATGCGCAGGTGAAAACCTGTTGCTGAACTGGGTTGAGCAGGACAATTACCGTACAATCGCCGGTGCCGCGCTTGCCTACGACCACTGTATTGTTGCCCAGAGTCCGATTGATGTCAATATCGCAAAGCAGTTGAATATTCTTTTAACCAATATGGACATTCCGCGTGAACGGATCGTTATCGATCCAATGACCGGCGCCGGCGGATATGGAATCGAATACACCTATTCGGTCATGGAGCGCATACGGCTGACAGCCCTGAACGGCGATGAAATGCTTGCCCAGCCGATGATCGTTTCGCCGGGACAGGAATGCGCAAAAATCAAGGAACTCAAAGCGCCCAGGAGCGATTTCCCGGCCTGGGGAGATTGTGCAAAACGCGCGGCAATGTGGGAACTGGCAACAGCAACATCATTGCTGCACGCCGGTGCCGACATTCTGATTATGTATCATCCGCAGGCTGTTGCGGAAACGAAAAAGACAATCATGCAGCTAATGGAAAGGTAATCTATGGCGTTAACAGGATTGAAAATCCAGAAACTCCTTCCGAAAACAAACTGCAAGGAGTGCGGCTCCAACACCTGTATGGCATTTGCAATGAAACTCGCTGCCAAGAAAGCCGATCTTTCGCAGTGCCCGTATGCCTCCGAAGAAGCGAAACGGGTGCTGGGCGCGGCAAGCGAACCGCCGGTAAAAGGAATCGCGCTCGGCTCCGGCAGTATACTGAAGCTTGGTGAAGAGACCGTACTGTACCGTCATGAAAAAACGTTTGTGCACCAGACAGCACTGGCAATTAATATTGACGATACCGACAGTGCCGATGCAATCGATGCAACTCTTCGGCAGGTGCGCGAGTATGTGCTGGAACGGGTGGGGGAAACGATCCGGATAGATATGGTCGCGGTAACGCAGAAGAGTACCGACTGTGATTCATTTATTGCACTGGCCCGGAAAGCAGCAGAGGTGTCTCAACGCCCCCTCGTGATTCGCAGCAGCGACCCCGGAAGCCTTGCCGCGGCGGCCGGAGCGCTGAAAGGACAGCGCTGCGTGCTGGCTTCAGCCACACCGGAATCGATTGACAATCTCCTTCCGGCCGCAAGAGACAACGGCCACATTCTCGGCGTTACCGCGCCGGATGCAAACACTCTGGCCGCAATGGTCGTCAAAATCCGTGATTCAGGGTTCAACGATCTGCTTCTGCAATTCGAAACACATTCAGTATCCGAGCACTTTCAGACCGTGACAATCGCCCGAAGGGCAGCGCTCAAAGACAGTGTAAAGGCAATGGGCTATCCCCACCTCTGTTTTGTTGACACCGGCGATCCCCTGGGCGATATATCTGCAGCTACCGCCGAAATTAATAAATACGGAGGCATATGCGTGTTGCCCTCATTTGATCCGGCCCTGCTGGCGACACTGATGACGCTGCGGTTGAATATATACACCGATCCGCAAAAACCAATTCAGGTTGAACCGAAAGTATATCCGATTGGTGATCCTGAACCGTCATCGCCGGTTTTTGTAACCACCAACTTTTCGCTGACCTACTTTATAGTGTCAGGCGAAATTGAAAACAGCGGGACCAGCGCCTGGCTCGTTGTCCCGGAATGTGAAGGGATGAGCGTTCTGACCGCCTGGGCAGCGGGCAAATTTTCGGGCGCGACCATCGGGAAATTCTGCAAGGAGGTCGGGCTGGAAAAGCAGGTTGACACGCGGGAGATCATCATTCCCGGCCACGTGGCGCAAATCAGCGGTGAGCTGGAAGAGGCGCTGCCGGGGTGGAGCATTGCAGTCGGGCCTCCCGAAGCCGCGGATCTCGAAAGCTATATAAAATCTCGCAAGATCTAGCGAGGAATTATGCCGTCAATACAATTCTTTCCGGCAAATATCACAATCACCTGTGGTCCGGGGACTGATCTGCTTGATGCGGCCCGCAAGGCGGGCGTGGCAATCGATGCACCGTGCGGCGGAAACGGGACCTGCGGCAAATGCCGCGTCAGAGTACGCTCCGGGACCGTTAAATCGATCTCGGTCGGGGGCATGCCCTTTGATGCTCCTGAGGGAACTGTTGTTCTTGCCTGCCGGTCGCGACTCGGAGACAACGATGCTGCTGTCGAAATTCCAAAACAGCACACTGATACCGGCGGGAAGTTTGCAGGGTCGTGCGAACAAGCTGATCAGGCGGTGACGATTGGTCCCGGACATGTCAGTCCTCTGGTGGAAACCCGTGCCACACGCGTTGCTCGGCCCGAAAAAGAAGACGGTCTTTCAGACTGGGACCGTCTCTGCAACGCGCTCGGCGACGCCGCTCCCGAAGATGCCTCCCTGGAAGCACTTCAAGTGCTGGCCCGGACAGTGCGAGGGTCGGATGGGAACGTAACGGTCACCATGGATGACCGCAAAAGGATGATTGCTATTGCCTCCGGTGGTTCCGGGCATACACAGTACGGGCTGGCAATAGATATCGGCACAACAACAATCGCTGTCATGCTTGTCTCGCTTGCCGACGGTGAAATTATTGGCGTGAAAACCGATTATAACGAACAGATCAGTTGCGGGCTCGATATAATCAGCCGTATCAATTATGCGCGGCGAGAACACGGGGGCGACGACCTTCGCAATCATGTGCTGAATGCAATCAACCGGTGTATACGGCAACTGACAACTGATCATGGCGTTTCCCCCGATGATATTTTGTGCGTATCGCTGGCAGGCAACACCACGATGACACATCTGCTGCTTGGTTTGCCGCCAGAGCATATACGACTATCTCCATATACACCGACCCTGCACCGCGTTCCCCCCATGAACGCCGGAGAAACAGGATTAGATATCAACCGGAATGCTCTGGTCCGGTTCGCGCCCGCGGTCGGGTCCTATGTCGGCGGCGACATTACCTCGGGCCTCCTCGGCACAGAGATGGTTTCCGGTGATGAACAAATACAATTGTTTATTGACATCGGCACAAACGGAGAGCTGGTGCTCGGCAACAGCGATTTCCTTATGACCTGCGCCTGCTCCGCAGGGCCGGCATTCGAGGGAGGCGGCGTATCCTGTGGTATGCGGGCTGCAGACGGTGCTGTTGAGGCGGTTAAAGTCGACCCCGCAACCGGATTGTGTGATTGCACCACTATCGGTGCTGTAAAACCCGCCGGAATCTGCGGGTCCGGCATGATTTCTCTGCTGGCGGAATTGGTCCGCACGGGATGGCTCGATGCCGGCGGCAAGCTGCGGCGGAATACTGATTGCAGCGCTATCCGGGTCGACGGCAGAAAGGCATATTATATTCTGGCATCCGGTGCGCAGAGCGCCAGCGACAGTGCTGTAGAGCTTTCAGAGATCGACATAGAGAATATCATGCGGGCCAAAGCTGCAATATTCTCTGCAATTGCACTGCTCACCAGGCATATCGGTATTGATATTGAGGACCTGGCCAGGGTCTGTATCGCCGGTGGGTTCGGACGATTCCTGGATATCACCGATGCAATAACGCTCGGTCTGCTGCCCGACATTCCCGAGGACCGTTTCCGGTATATCGGCAACGCCTCGCTTACAGGGGCATACCTGACACTCATGTCACAGACAAAGCGGGAGCTGCAGCAGAGAGAAGCCCGGCGCATGACCTATATTGATCTCAGTAACGATCCCGGCTATATGGACCAGTATTCGGCTGCGCTTTTTCTTCCCCATACCGATGCCGGATTATTCCCGTCGGTAAAAAAGCCGCAATGATCAAACAGAAAGAGAACATGATGAGTATACTGCGTTGCCCCGGAAAAGATCCACAATACTGGAAACCCGAAGATATTTTTGAAATTTCATGCCCTCAGTGCGGAACTGATATAGAATTCTTCAAAGATGAACCAACCCTTCCCTGCCCGGATTGCAAAACTTTTGTTCAAAATCCCCGCATAGACAAAGGGTGTGCTCAATGGTGCAAATATGCCGATAAATGCCTTGGCAACGATGTTTCAAACAAAGCATTATAACAAACACACCATAAGCCCTAAGGGCATTTT
>WJKA01000258.1 GCA_014729375.1 Chitinivibrionales bacterium | reverse complement strand
TGGGGCCACTCGTTCGAGTTCCATGTCAACGGTGTCCCCTTTTTCGCCAAAGGCGCGGACTGGATCCCTGCCGACACAATGATCGACCGGTGCATCGAACAGGTCTACCGGAGACTTCTTTCCGATGCGGCATCCGTGCACATGAACATGCTCCGGGTCTGGGGAGGCGGGTATTATGAACAGGATATGTTTTATGATATCTGCGATGAGCTGGGGATCTGTGTCTGGCAGGACCTGATGTTTGCCTGCGCGGCGTATCCGACGTTCGACAGGGCCTTTGTTGAAAATGTCCGATCCGAAATAGCCGATAATGTCAAGCGGCTGCGACATCATCCCTGCCTCGCACTCTGGTGCGGGAACAACGAGCTCGAAATGGGCATGGTCGGCGATGAGTGGAGCGACAACAAAATGGGCCGCAAGGATTACGAGCATTTCTTTGATGATGTCCTTGGCACAGCAGTCAAAGCGCACGATCCGCAGACCGGATATATTCCCGGCTCGCCGCATACGCCGTTCGGCGACCGGACAAACGGCAATGACTGCAGCTCCGGCGATACGCACCTCTGGCAGGTCTGGTTCGGCGGCAAGCCGCTGGAGTCGTATAAAGAGCTTTTCCCGCGGTTCTGCAGTGAATTCGGCTTTCAATCCTTCCCTGCGCTTAAAACGATCGCTTCATTTACCCATGCGAAAGAACGTACCCTCAATTCTCCTGTCATGGATTACCATCAACGGAGCGGTCCGGGAAATATAAATATCCTGCAAACCATGCTCAAATGGTTCCGCATGCCCGAAAGCAGTATCGATCTGTTCCGTCTCTCGCAGATACAGCAGGGAATCGTGGTGCAGTATGCGGTCGAGCATTTCAGAAGGATCATGCCCCGGTGCATGGGTGCGACTTACTGGCAGCTCAACGACAACTGGCCCGCGCCGACCTGGTCGTCGATCGATTATTATGGACGATGGAAAGCACTGCATTATATGGCGAGGCGTTTCTTTGCGCCGGTGCTTGTCTCTGGTGATGAAAATATCGTGAAAGGAACCGTTGCCGTTTATATATGCAATGACTGCCTGACCGCGTTCAAGGGCAGGTATGCATGGAAACTTGTCAGGCCTGACGGCCTGCTTGTATCGAAAGGTTCTTCACCGGCAGCAATACAACCGGCTTGTTCGCAAAAAGTCGCGCTGCTCGATTTTTCAAGGGAGATTGCAGCGCACGACAGCCAGCTCATGCTCTTTTTACGGCTGTATCGAGGAAAAGAGCCGGTCTCCGAAAACCTCGTTTTCCTGGCCCGTCCCAAATCGCTCGATCTTATGAGCCCCGGAATCAGGAAGTCGCTCAGGCAACTCAAAGCGGGGATGTATGAGCTGTCGCTTCGGTCAAAAAAACCGGCACTCTGGGTATGGATCGAGACGCCGGAATGCGAGTCAAGGATGAGCGATAATTTTTTCCATCTGTATCCGGGGGAACAAAAGAGCGTACTGATTGATGCTGATTCAATGCAACGGCCTCACGTCAGCGTGGGAAGCATCTATGACACGTACCGGCCGCCAATTTCCGAACCGCAGTAATATCGACCTGCAATAAACCTTCATTCCTTATAAAGCTATATGCATGCCGCACGGTGCGATCAAGAACAGCGTCACCGGCACTGCTAGTACCGTGTAACACATTTAAGTAGAATAAATAGGTTTTCCAAGTTTTTCGCGTGCTCGATTTATTTTCTCAAGGATTTCTTGCCCTTCTGCTTTCCAGCGATATTTTCGAGGACAAAGATTCCATTTTGCAAGGTAATCCGTAATATCGTTCACTAAATCTTTTACGCCTGAGAAACTCCCGTGCCTTATACATTCTTCGCTGATATCCCGAAAAAATCTCTCTACCAGATTCATCCATGAACTGCCTGTTGGGGTAAAATGGAGTTTAAATCGAGGGTTGCGCTTGAACCAGGCTCTCACCTTCTCGTGCTTGTGAGTACTATAGTTGTCCGCGATTATATGTATTTCAATCTCCTCATCAGTTTCACGCTTGATCTGTTTCAAAAATCTGAGCCATTCGACATGGCTGTGCTTGTCCTCGGTCCTGCTGATTATTTTGCCGTCAATATAACTCAATGCCGCAAACAGTGTGATCGTGCCATGCCGTTTGTAATCATGTGTGACAGTCTTGATATAGCCATCCATGCCAAGAGGCAGTGAAGGTTGTGTGCGCTCCAGCGCCTGGCATTGACTTTTCTCATCGCAACAAAGAATCAATGCTTTTTCCGGCGGATTCAAATAAAGACCAATTATGTCCCAAAATTTCGATACAAACTGTGGATCATTGGATACTTTGAATGTCTTTGTTAAGTGCGGCTTCAATTCATTTTTTTTCCATATCCTGTGAACCGTGGAATGAGAAACTCCTGCATGGGCGGCCATTTTCCTTGTTGACCAACGCTTGAGCGGTTTGACGGGTTGGGTCACCTTATCAATAACTGTCTGCGCTTTCCGCAAAGAAATGCTACTTTTTCGTCCCCTGCCTTTTTTATCAACTAAACCATCGAGACCATCACGTTCAAATCGCTGGGACCATTTATTAACACACCCGATACTGAGACCAAGTTTCTTTGTAATATCATGCTGACGAACACCTTTGCTACGGTCGAGAATTATTTGGGCACGGATATGATCACGTTTTGATGTCGTCGGAGAAGAAACGCGCCGCTTTAGCTCCATTTGCTCCTCGTCCGTCAGCTCTATCACATTTACTGCCCTTGCCATAAAAACAAAATAATTCATGGCAGTGTATATATTCTA
>WJKA01000257.1 GCA_014729375.1 Chitinivibrionales bacterium | reverse complement strand
GGGATATCAAGCCGTCGAATATCATGATCGACCGTCGCGGTTCAGTGAGAATTATGGATTTCGGGATTGCTCATCTTGTAAACCAGGAGTCCCTCACAATGACCGGCACATTTGTCGGTTCGCCGAATTATATTTCACCCGAACAGGCGCAGTCTAAAAATGTCACCGTCAAAACCGATGTTTTTTCCGCGGGCGCGGTCCTTTATCAATGTGCCACTGCAATGCTTCCGTTTGATGGTGAGACGCCGCATGCTATTATTTATTCGATTATTCACAATGAAGCGCCGGCGGTTTCCTGCTATAACCAGCAATTGCTTTCCGAAATATCGGAGCTTGTCGATACGTGCATGATCAAAGATGCTGAAATGCGACCGGAAGCACAGAAATGCGTATCACTTATCGAGGAAATGTGCACTACAAATAAATTTCATATCGGCAGGCACCGAATCGCCCGTTTTCTTGCTGATCCTGATGAGTATTCCCGTTCCGAAAATAATGAACTTCATGAACTCTACCGCCAGAAAGCCCGCCGGGAATTCAAAAAACGGAATTTTGTTGCGGCAATGAGAAGTTTCAGCCAGTCGAAGGCATTTGGAAAGCTCTACTCCGAAGATGAGCGGATGGTGGCACGAATTGGCAGAGGCATGGTTGTGCGGCGTATAGCCGTTGCGATGCTTATCGGTGTTGCTGCTGTGGCCGGGGGAATGTATGCATGGCCTTATTTAATTGGAGCAGTCCGCACGATGCAGGAACCCCGGCAGCACACGCCGCCACGCCAGGATCCTCTCATGGCGCCGGCCGACAGCGAAATGGTGGAAAAGAAAAGTACCGTCGTTTCATCGCGCAAAGACAGTCCAGAACAGGAAACCGGTTCCCTGGACCGTGTGAAGTCCCGGAGAATTGAAAAAGCACGTCAAAAACCGGTGGCCCGGGACGGGTATCTCTCCGTATATACCCGGCCGCCAATCGCAGAAGTGTATATTAACGGCATTTACGGCGGTACCACACCAATAAAAAATATTTCGCTCTCGCCGGGAAAGCACAAACTGAAAATTACAAAGAAAAATTATGAAAATATCGATACAACAGTAACTGTTCCGGCTGAAGATACGCTGGTTGAAAAGATTCCGTTAATTCGTATTACAGCCGAGCTTTACGAGTAATCATTGAATCATGCCGTTCTGAGTAATATATTATTCTCATGATCATTATTTCCGCACGGCTTGTTTTGCCGCTTATGGTATTAGTATCAAACGCAATTCCGCTTCGTTCTCAAGAGCAATCGTTTTCTGATGAAATCAGGCAGCATTTTGAATGGGGTGAGTATGATAAGCTGATTAAAAAACTGGAGCCTGTGCTTGAGTCTCCCCCGGAATCGCTGGATTCTGTGACAATTGCCGCATGCCATAAATATCTCGGCGTAGCGTATTTTGCCCGCGGCAGGATCGGCGATGCACAGGGGCAGTTCGAGAAAGCTCTCATGATTGACCCCGGCGCAACATTAAAGCACGATTTTGTTTCTCAACCTATGCTGGACCTCTTTAACAGCGTGGTCGACAATATTTCCGAACGCAGGAGACAGAAGCAGGAGGCAGAACGGAAAGATTCGTTGATTGTGACCCGCGAGATGGAACTTCAGAAGAGCATATCAACATTGACTGAATTGCAGCGGGCTGAAATTATCAGAAAAAAGAAACTCATGACGATTGCCTCGGCAGCACTCTATTCGTTTGCCAGTCTGTTAAGCGGGGCGGCAGTGTATGAATATGGTGTGGCGGAAGAAAATTATGAAAAATATGAATATGCAAATTCCAGGGGATTTTTACGCGACCGGAGAAAACATGAACGAAAGGTATTGCGGGCAGATATACTGATAATAGTATCTGCCTCAGCAGCCTTTGTTTCCGCAATAAGCGGCACGTTCTTTGTCCGCAAAGCAGTGAAAGCAAAAAGCCGACTCGCTGATGATCAGTCAATCCGTCGATCGAATACAGGTCTAAAGTGATATATCAATCCAGAACACACACAACACATGCATTCCGGTTGTGTAACGGCCTGATTGCCTGCCTCCTTATATCAGGATGTCTCCATGATCTTGATTTACCGATGAGCAACAATCTGCCCCGGATACTCCATGCAAGCAGAAACACCGATTCGCTGATTGTATTGTTCCATCCGGAAAGCACCGTCTGTACATTGTCGATTGCTGATTACAACGACAGCCTGTTCCGGATCGATACTTCCACCTGGCCCGGCGGCCATTCCCAGTTGAACGCAGGCCTCGATGTGAAGCGGGTGGTTTTGTACCTCGATACCTGTAGTATGGGGCACCTTTTCGAAGGCGAATGCGTTGTATATGATGAATGGAATGAGGCGGTTGCGATTCCTTATTCAGTTGTAAAAATATTCAAGGAGCCGTTTGACGGCTATCCACTGGCCTGGTGGGAAGAGGTCAATACCGCCGGTTCGATCGGCTTCATGCGGTTTTACGATCCTATATCAAAGGTACAGTTTTATTTTCCCGATACGAGTCTGACCGATACGTCAACTGTTGCGCTGACAAGCAATTTCGGGTTGACCGGTAATTTCAGGTGGAGCGCGAATTACTGGATCCGTAACGACATGCTGAATGGTTTCCGTCTGGGATTCCGCAATACCACAAGCAGGATTTTTGATGATCCCGGCGGCATGGATGCAGGGCTCTATATTTCCGGCGATTCAAGCAGGCTTACTATCGACTATTTTGATAACAATGCAAATTCCCATACAAGTATTGTCGACAGAAAATATTATTACGGCCCGATCTGGTTTGTCCGCAATGATTCCAGGCTGCATATAATTCACGAATCTATTGAAGGCGATATGGATACGCTCACGCAGTTTCCCCGTCCCGAATTGTTTTATGATGTACAGGACACTGTTTTTATACATATTTTTATGTCGGTAAGCGATTATTCAAATGAGCGTTTCGGTACTCTGTTTGATTTCACCGTTCATGAGGGAGCGTTTTGTTACTGATGGACATACTGAAAAAATTCTCAGGCAAAAAAAGCACTGCAATCAGGCTGAAAAAAACAGTCCTTTTAATGGGAAACGACACGGAGAATGATATTGTTTTGCAGGAAAAAGAAGTCCCTCCGATTGCAGCCCGGCTTGAGCGGAGTGCTGAGGGGTATTCGATTAAGGCGATCAAACCCGGTGCAGTCAAAGTAAACGGAAAAAAGATAAAAAACAGGTGTCTTGCATATGGAGACAGAATAGAGATCGGCCCCTGCGTTTTTATTTTCGAAACCGGTTCGGAGGCCGGTGATGCAGGACCGGGCGTGACGGAACAGACCCTGGGAAGTTTCTCGCGGTTTTGTGAAGCTGTCGGGAAGGAGCGGGACCTCAAGACATTGCTCCGGAAAATTATTACGTCGCTGTTTGAAGTAATCGGGGGTGAGGAAGCCTTTATATTTACCGTGGATACCAACAGGAGACCGGAGCTTTTTATCTCATCGAGCGATGATAACCCACAGGAGCGGTTCAGCGATACGATTGTGCAGGATGTGCTTGCTTCAGGAAAGGGGATTTTTGTCGGCAATGCACTTGATGATCCCCGGTTTGCTCAGGCGCAGAGCATTGTCGATCTTAAACTTGCGACAGTACTCTGTTCTCCGATTCATATTGCCGGAAAAACGATCGGCGTGATTTACCTGGGCTCGAAAAAAGCTGCGATTTCATTTTCAGAGAAAGAACTCAATACGCTTCAGGTATATGCACAGATGGCTGGTATGCTGATAAATCATGTTGAGTATATTTCACAGCAGAATTCTGCAATAGAACGATTGGCAGACGTCAACAGGAATGATAATGTCGTTGCATCATCACCCGTTATGTCCCGTTTGCTTGAGGCTGCATTTTCTGCGGCCCGGTCGGACATTGCTGTTTTGCTTGAAGGTGAAACCGGTACAGGCAAAGACCTGATTGCACAGGCGATTCATAACCGGAGCAGCCGGAAAAGCAAGCCGTTCGTGGTTGTCAATTGCAGTTCGCTCAGCGGAGAGCTGCTGGAATCCGAGCTGTTCGGTCATAAGCAGGGCGCGTTTACCGGTGCGGTAAAAGACCACAAGGGGCTTTTCTCTGCAGCGAATGGCGGAACATTATTTATGAATGAAATAGGCGAAATGAGTATCGGGCTCCAGGCAAAGCTGCTCCGGACACTCGAAACAGGCAAAATTCGCGCAGTGGGCTCGTCAACAGAGCAGTCGGTGGATGTACGGATACTATGTGCAACGAACCGTGATCTGAAAGCGATGACCGCGCAAAAGGAATTCAGGGAAGATCTTTATTACCGGATAAACCAGTTTGTTCTGAAACTTCCGCCGCTCAGAGAGCGGGGAGAGGATATCAGGCTTCTGGCATACTATTTCCTCGATTTATATAAGGCCCGGTATCCTCATAAGGATATTATCGATTTTCATCCGGATGCTCTCAAAGCGATGTCGTTTTACGACTGGCCCGGGAATGTGCGCGAGTTGTCAAGTATTGTTCACAAGGCAGTGCTCAGTGAAACAGGGCGCTTTGTCCGGGTGAAGCTTGAGGAAGAAACCAGGATTGATGCTGGTTTTGACGAAGCTACCAGGGAATTTCAGAAAAAACTTATCCGCCAGGCGCTTGCAGCGTGTAATGGAAGCCGGGAAAAGGCGGCAAAAATGCTTGGCATGAGCCGGAGCTCGTTTTTCCGCTATCTGGCCCAGGTAAATGAGGGATAATACACAGCGCATCTGAAAACCAAATTCCTCCTGTGAGCGGCTGCGAAATCTGCCGCACTTTGCTTCACCCTTTCGCATGATGAAGCTCGTATTCTATTTTCATTGCCCGGATTGAGTGTTCTCCGGGAGAAAAAAATGTTAAATTACTAATTTATCAAAGGAGTTTGTACAGTGGCAAAATTAACCGGAAAGGCTGTAGTTGCGCAGGGCGGAGGGCCTACGGCGGTGATAAATCAAAGCCTTGTCGGCGTCGTACTTCAGGCGCGGGAATATCCCTGTATCGAGAATATTTACGGAGCTCTTCATGGAGTCAACGGCATTATAAATGAGGATTTTCTGGATCTTACGCAGGCAACGACCCATAACCTTGAACAGGTAGCTTTAACGCCATCCTCAGGCATGCTCTCGACAAGGGACAAGCCGGATGAAGAATATTGTGCGAAAATATTCAAAGTGCTCAAGGCGCACGATGTCCGCTATTTCTACTATTGCGGCGGCAATGATTCCGCGGATACATGCCGGATTGTTAATGAGAATGCCCAGCAGGCAGGATATGAACTCCGCGTGATTCACATCCCTAAAACGATCGATAACGATCTACTGGTAACCGACCACTGTCCCGGATTCGGTTCTGCGGGCAAATTCGTGGCCCAGGCATTTGCCGGGATAAATCTTGATAACAGAAGTATTCCCGGTGTCTATATCGGCGTGATCATGGGGCGGCATGCCGGATTTCTTACCGCAAGCAGTATCTTTGCGCGAAAGTATCCGGATGATGGTCCTCACTTGGTGTATGTTCCGGAAAAACCCTTTGATCCGGAAAAATTTGTTGCCGATGTCGACCGGGTTTACTCTGAGTACGGGCGATGTG
>WJKA01000256.1 GCA_014729375.1 Chitinivibrionales bacterium | reverse complement strand
TTCGACGGTCCATATACGCGATCTTATTTCCAGGCGCCTCATACAGAAAAAAGCCGGGGCCGAAGAACAGATTTATGATATATATCGCCGGTATCAGCGGCATTTCCCGGATTTTGCGTGCGATTACGAATATTTTCAGAGCATTTACCCGGTCCACCCCACAACGCTTTCACTGCTTGAGGGCCTCGGAGAACTTTTTTCCCAGCACCGGGGCATTGTCGATTTTGTCTATTCTCAGGTTGCGGGCGACAAGCGGCGGAATATCGAAGGTGTTCTCGATCGTGAATGCACGATGCTTCTGGCGCCCGACAGCATCTACACTCATTTTGCACACCGGATCGCCGAGTTCTCCGCTTTTAATATCTATCCCCGCCATATTGTGCCGCATCTGGATGATGTTATCGACGAGACAATTGAAGAAGCGGAGGATCGTGAGCTTGCAAAACGGCTGATCAGATCGCTGGTACTTTACACAATACATCCGGCCGCTGAGATGCCGACAGTCAGGACGATTACGGAACTCTGTTCCTGTATGCTGGCATCCCATGATCCTGAAACAAATGTCCAGTTTGTTTCAGCCGCGCTCCTGGGTCCCATTGCGGAAAAGAGCCGCTTTCTGGCCAGGAAACCGTCGCCGTCGGGAAGTCCGCTTGATGCGGTGTATGTCATTACCACCAAGGAAGATCATACCAAAACGCTCCGGGCACGGATCGAGCGCATCATGAACGGAATCCGGGATGATGATTCCCGTCTGATGCTCACGCCCCTCGGGGGGCTTCCCCAGTCCATGTCCTGGCCCGGTCCGGAGATACTTCACGATTCTGCCAGGCGAACAGTTGCCTGGCGGCAAAGCACGCGGAAAGTAATCATTGCATTGCTGCAGAAAGGGAATGCATCACGGATAATCCAGCAATTTTCCCGGGCCTTTGAATCGGGCGATGCGGATTTCGGGTTTGTAATTGCGTTCGATAATTCGCCTTTTGAATGTGCCCATACTGTTGTCTGGCGGGTCGGTTTTTCAGGGGCCGGTATTGAAATGCTCAAAGAATTTCTGGCATTGCGGCTCCTGAGCGCGGAGTTGAAAGTGTCCAATCCCGCGGACGCGCCTCTTGTCCCGATGGTAAAGGATTCGGTGCGAAAACTGTTTCCTGCGGTGGCGGAAACACTGATCGAATCTATCTATTCCGGGCATTTTGACGGCACTACCATTATGATAGATTCATCGTCGTTGCGGGCCAAGCGATTTGACCGTCTGCTTGAAGCCTCTGCTGCTGCCGCGTGTGAAGAACGGTATCCGCGTTATAAAGAGATTGCTCCGAAAATGATCCCGCCGGGATTGCGCCATTACCAGCGGCTTATCGATGATTTTATTGTTCCCGGAAGTATTTCTCACCGGGAGGCCAGTGCCAAAAACCTTATCGGTACTATCGAAAGCCTGGCCGCACCGCTGGGCCTTGCGGAACTCAAGTCCGGCGCGTATCGTCTCTCCCCGAATCCTCAGGAACACCCTTTTCTCTCCTGTCTTTTCGGACTGCTGAAAACCGCGGGGCCGACTCCGATTGAAGGGGTGGTTCGGGAATTGATGACCGGTCCATTCGGAGTGCCAAAAGAGACAATCGAGTTTGTCATGGTTGCCCTTGCTCATTGCGGTGTAATAACGCTGGTGTCTCATGGGAGAAGCGTTTCGCTCGAATATCTCAACCTTTCGGTACTCGACAAAGCGGATGCCGTTGCTCCGGGCGAGATTATCGGCGAGCCATACCGCCGGACCCTCCTGGAAGAGTGTTTTTTTCTGGCCCCTGCCGGGGGATGGGGTACGTTCGGGTTGAAGCAGCAGCGCGAGGCCTGGCAGGCCGTAATTAAATTCAAGTCCGGGCTCGAGACCATCCTCGAGCAGCTCTACCGCCAAACCGCGCAGACCGGCGATTACGCCGCGTTCAGAAAATTCGATCTCCATGCCCTGACCGGCACGCTTGACAGGTTGAAGTCGGTGTATGACGAAATAAAGGTCTCCTATGCTGCCCGTGAAGGGCTCGAGCGGTTTCTGGCAGCATGGCAACGAGCGCAATTGTCCTCTGAAGATATCGAAAAAGTCAGGAAGATGCACCGGTTTTTCACCAGGCATGCGGAAAACTTCATCTTTGTAAACCATTACCTTGTGCACCGGTCTGTTGAAACCGCTGCCGGGGAGGATGAACAGGTTGCCGAAGCCCGGAAAGCCGCACGGACCGTTGTCGAACAGCCCGAACTTCTGGTCGTTCCCGATGAAGGCGCACGGCTGGGTGAAGTTTTTTCGCTGTTTCGTGATGTTTACACGCGGTATTATCAGGCCCGGCATGACGACTATTATAACTCATTTACGAAACCGGAAATATCCAGATACGGAAAACGGGCGCTTGCAGTACTCCGGCGATTAAATGAGATCCAGTCGCTCGACCGTCCGTTGGGCCTGGTTGACCTGCTTACCGCCCTGGACCGTCCGCCTCATCCCGTCTGCCGCCGCGTTATCAAGGAAGAACTTCTCAGAAATCCATCGTGCAGTTGCGGTTATCAGATCGGTGACAGTCCGCCGGAAATGATGACAAAAAATCCGGAGAAAGAAATCGAACGGTGTGTCGACGAGTATCGTTCCATACTCAATGCGCCTGCAGTCAAAGAGGCGATTGCAGCGCGGGCCTGGGCAATCAAAGATATGAACACAGCCGTTGCCCGACGGTTAAGCGAACTCCACAAAGCGCTTTCGAACCAGACTCCGGTTGCATTGCCGCTGTTTCTGGATATGCTTGATGAACAGACGGTTACGGAGATCGCCCGGGCGCTTGCAGGAAAAGTTACTCTGCAGAACAGGGGTCTTACCGGACTGGTGCGTTCGCTTGCCGGACGGAGGCTTACACCTGCAAAGATCAGGGAAACAATTGAAGGGTGGATCGGTACCTCTGATACGGATACGGTTATTGCAGTCGAGAGCATGACCGCTCCTGAATCGGACCGTTCGTCGGCCGAATGGTGGCCGCTGCTTCATCCGGAACTGCCCGATATTAAAGAGGTGGAAATCAGTGCCCGTCAGGCGCGCATGCTCGAACAGGAATGCGAAAACCGGTTTCCATCGGGCGAAATGAAATCTTTTTTTGACAGTCTCGATGCTGCCGGGCTTGTCCGGTTTATGGTCTCGGAACCCTGTCATACGCAGGCAATTCGCGGGGCCTGGATACGGCTGGCATTGCTGGTATTTTCCCGAGACGGCGATTGTTCTTCGGCCAAAATAAAATCCAGGCACCTTGTCTCTCACGAGGCTGAAGCGGTTAAGATGAGACTTGAGGGGCTGAAACGACTGTCGCTCTCTCTGAAAAGGGATTTTCCGCAGCGGCTTGCTTCCCGTTTGCATATTTCGTCAATAATTGCCGATTCATGGGCGCCGTCCGAACTTGTCGCCCGGGGGGAGAAGCTGGTCCGGGATATCGAAATCGAGGCAGCGGACTGGAACAGCACGCTTCCGGTGGTGCCGGTTATCGAGCTTGACGACCGGCCGGTCGTGGTGCTGGTTGACGCGCTTTCTGCGGATGTCTGGCTGGAAACGGCTTCCAGGATAACACACCATCTTTCCTCTGCAGAGATCGCGTGGTACCGGCTGGAATCCCCGGCCAGAACAATCCAGTCGGTAAACTCACTGTTCGGGTTCGAGGATGACCGGGACCCGCTTGAAGAATTCAATGCCCGGTCCGCGGAATATCACCTTCTCGACGGCACCGAATCGCATGCGCTGCTCGATATGATGCCTCCAATGAAAAACGAATATGCCGTGGTTATCAGGATCGGTATGCTCGACACTGCGGTCCATAAAAAGACAATGCTCCTTCACGACATGCCCGAAGCTCTGGGGACCATGCTGGCGTCAAACCTGCCGCCGCTTTTTGAAACATGCAAAAAGGCGGGAAGACGGCTCATTATAACCACCGACCACGGCGCAGGATACAAAAATCGTACCCTTTCCCATGGAAAAGGCGGCGTATTCGAAGACACCATTGTGAGAGTTGAATGGAAACCTGAGGATACAAACGGATCATTACGGTGAAATCGGAGCAGGATTACTAATGCAGAAAATCTACAAATACCAGCGGTATCTTTTACGCGGCCATGCTGCTCTGTATGGCCTTGTTTTGTTCGCACTGCTTTTTTTCTGGAGTATTCCGTGGTTAATCCGCTTTGCCGGCTATATGGTCATTCCGGAATATTACAAGATGAGGATCTATCTCAGCATAACTGTATTGCTCTTTGCAGGCCTTGTCCATTTTCTCTCAAAAGAATTCAAAGGGACATTGTATATTGTTTCAGATGAAAAGCTTGAATTGCGACAGCCGTATAAGAAAATTGTTTTGTATTTCGAGAATGTAACCCGGTTCCGGTATGTCGAAATGCCGTTTGTGCGCGGCTTTGCGGTGATTTCAACACCTGATCTCAGTATTCGTCTCCCTTTTGTGATAGAGCACTTTTCAGCGCTTGTTGAAGCGATTTATGAGAACCTGAAACGAAATAACAATGAGCAGGTTATTGCCGGTGAGGAATATGAACGCTTGAAACGAAATGCTCTTTTAAACGAACAAACAACGGCGAGGATTTATCGAT
>WJKA01000255.1 GCA_014729375.1 Chitinivibrionales bacterium | reverse complement strand
GAGCATCCTTGTCCACGGCAATCTCCGTAAGCCCATAATAATAGCCAAGGTATGCCTGGAACCTGGAGTTGATCTGATCGAAAATATGGCGCTCTGCCTGCTGAAAATGCTGCGGTTGCAAATACATGCCCTCTTTCCAGATTACTTTATTACCTCCAAGCAATGTATGCCTCCTCAATTAAGATTTACTATATTTACATGAATCTATATATATTATTTTATTGGTCTGTTCCTGGAAATCTATAAAATATACACCTTTTAGTATTCCATGAGAAAATAAAAAAGGAGAAAGCATGATTTTTCTTTCAAGACCTCTTGTCGGATTTGCAATGCTGTTCCTCTGGAGCACGCTTTTTCATTCGTGGGCGGCAGAAGGCACGCTCACCGTACGAACGCATCCGGAGGGCATTGAAGTCTGGCTTGATGACAACTTTATCGGTGATTCGCCTGTCATCGAGAAAAAGCTGAAACCCGGACGCTACAGCCTGAAACTGATCGATCCGATACAGCACACCAGTCTGTCCGAAGAAGTCTTTATTCAATCAGGTGAATCAACAATTATCGAAAAAACGGTCAAAGGCAAGTTCGGATCGTTACGGATTAACTCCGATCCTGAAGGGGCTGATGTTCACCTTACCACTACGCTGGGCAAAACGCCGCTGAGTAACGATTTCATGAATCCCGGAAAATACCGTCTTGAAATCAGGCATCCGAGCAAGCGGTATCGGCCCGAAATTCAGGATATTGTGATAAACAGGGGAAAAACCGTTAATATCAGCAAATCTCTTGAAAAGAAAACAGTATTTAATACCAAAACCCTTGTGCGCCTGGGATTCGGCGCCGGCGCAATAATTTCCTATGTCTGGGCTGTCGTCGAGCAGGGAAATGTAGGAAGAAACGAGGTGAAAAAGGATACTGCAAGCGATCCTGATGATCAGAGTCATTTTGAAGATTTGCGGAAAAAGGCCGCAACCAAACGAACATTCGGCATCATTCTGGGATCTGCCTGTGTTGTCGGATTTGAAATTATAGCATTCTTTTAATAAATTATTATACTATGGATGAAAACAAACAACCAAAAGATATCGAAAAAACCTTTGTTGAAGGTTCCGGTTCCCCACCCGGTCAACATGACCTCAAGGCCGGCACCAAGATCCATGTAGATTCCGACCAGGTCACTGCGGCTTATACAAAAACGCGGATTGGAAGCTCTGGGAACCTTCCGGAAGAAGAACAAGGGAGGCCGCTTGGATCGGGCAAAATTGTCGATGTCCTCGGCACCGGCGGCATGGCAAAAGTCTATAAAATATGGAATGACAAGCTCGAGGTTTACCGCGCTGTTAAAATCCTTCTCCCGGACCATCAAAGCGACCTTCTTAACAGATTTGAAACAGAAGCAAAAATCACGGCAAAATTGCATCATCCCAATATTGTCGAAATATACAATGTCGGTGAATGGAACAATCTGCCATTTCTTGAAATGGAGCTTATCGACGGGGAGTCGCTGGAGTCGATTATTAATACCAAAGGTAAGTTGCCCGAGCCGGTATGCAGTGCAATTGCACTGTTCATTGCCCGTGCGCTGATGTATGCGCATGGCCAGGAATTCCTTCTCTACGGCAAGAACTACAACGGAATAATTCACCGGGACCTTAAACCGGCCAATATAATGATCGATAAATCCGGGGCGGTAAAATTGATGGATTTCGGTATTGCGCGGCCAACAGAGACAAGCTTTCATACCGTCGAAGGGAGTATTGTCGGGACCTTGCAGTATCTGGCACCCGAGCAAATTGACGGAGAGGGTATCGACCATGGAGCAGATATCTATGCGCTGGGAGCAATACTCTATGAAATGCTTACCGGGTACAAAACGTTTCCGCAAAAAACAATTACCAACCTGATGAAGAAAAAAGCGACAAATGAGTACCGTAAATTTGATGATTTCGAATTCCGGGTCAATTCCAGTCTGGCAAAAATTGCCCAGCGATGCCTCAGTGTCTCCAAAGAAAACAGATATGAAAGCGCAAAAGAACTCGTTGCAGCACTTGAAAGCGCGCATAAAAACCTTACCTCATTTACGCCTGAAGAAATTATTGTTAAGTATCTGCAAAATCCCGAAAGCCTGAAAATATCTTCACGAGTGAATCTGCTCCGTTTTTTCAAGCCCAGGATAATGATTCCTGCGGGACTGGCAATCGTTCTGGTTTCTCTGTTCATCCTGTTTATCCAGACCGGCCCCGAATTATCCGGAGACGATGCGGAAACTGCGGATGCAAAACAACGCGAGCTTGCAGGCGCACAGGAAAAAGCTGCACAAGAAGACATTGATACACCGTTCGAGGAGGAAGGATTAAAGCCCCTTGTACCAGAGGGGAAGCAGGAACCCCGGCAACCGTCCGGCAAAAAAATTGCGAGATCGAAGCCGCCGGACCCCAAACCCGGACCTGAAAAACCGGTTCGGTCACGAACTCCCCGCCGCCCATCGCGAAAAACTCTTTCCCCGGTTGAAAAGCTCCAGCAGAAATATGAGTCCGAAGACCTCCTTGCGATAGCCAAAACAGCTCTGGGAAAAAGGAATACCAGTGATGCGATCCTGGCGCTGGAAAACGTACGTGCAAATACAACCCGGAAATCGCTCCTGTTGCTTGAAGCGTATGTTCTGGCGGGCCAAACCAAAGATGCTCTCTATATTGTAAACAGCCAGCAGATTAATGACGGCCAGTTTGAATTTCTTGCCGGCAAAACATATTACATGCTGAACAATAACGCAGAGGCACTGAAGCATTTCGAAGATGCGATACTGAAACCCTGCAAAACAAGAAGCAGAAATGGAGTGCGTAACGATGCACTCTATTACACAGCCCTGATCCGATCGAGGCTGTATGAAACCAATCCCACTGCGAGCAACCTCCAGCATGCAAAGCAGGCATGGCTGGTTGTTAAAAACTGCTACAGGAGCAGTACAAATCACAGTCGGTACAAAAAAGCCGTGCAGCAACTGGCTTCATTTTAATCCGCGCACTGAAAAATCTGCAAACTTGAGTTTTCAGATTCGCTCTATCTATATTTTTTCGATATTTAATGTCAGTACTGTCCAAAATAAATTGAAATATTGGAAATAACCGACATTGCAGTGAATATAGCCCGATTTTTTATCGTAATTGAATCGAAGTTTACGTTATACAATTATTTTGATTGTTGAACGCCGATGACGCCAATCTTGCCGATTATCGCTGATTTTTTTTACATTTTTAGTATTCTGACCGGCGAATATCAGCATGATCAGCGTCATTTGCGTTCTATTTTGGACAATAGTGATTTAATGTATATTTATACCTCTGAATCGATGACACAAGGAGTGTAGTAAAAATATGAGAATCAAGATAATCGTTTATCTTATGCTGATGATTGCGGCTGTGCTGCACGCCCAGACCCCTATGAAGGGAGTACTGACCGCGAAAGTTATCGAATCATCGGGGAACCCCTATATCATTGAAGAAGACGTTATAATTCCGGCTGATAAGGAAGTAACTATTAAGGAAGGGTGCATCTTTTTGTTCAAGCCGTTTACCGGAATGCAGGTTAAAGGCAAGCTTGTTGTTGAAGGCACATCGAATGCACCGGTTGTATTTACCTCCATTAACGACCAGGAGTATAATCCCAACAGCCAGGAGCTTGCAAACCCCTTTGACTGGAACGGAATTCTTGTTGGGCGGGAATCTAGGGGGGCATTCATGAAGAATTTTCGCTTGCGTTTCTCGGTCTATGGAATCAAGGGACAAACGCCCAGCATTATGATCCAGAACGGAAAATTGCGTCAGAATGGGCAGTTTCATTTTACTATTAACGATAAGATTCAGGCTGTTCAGGACGGAATTCCTTTCTCATACGGTATCGACAGAGACGATGAATTCGGTGACCAGGGCGGAGACCCCGGACCGGATAAAAAGAAAAAGCGCAAAGGCCCGCGCGGAAAAGATCCGAAACAGAAAAGAATTTTCAGATTTGCCTCGCTTGGAATCGGAATAGCCGGAATCGGCGTCAGTGCGGTGTACGGCGCGCTGGCCGCACAGAGCCATCAGAAATTGTGGGAGATATCCGATGCGCCCATCGGCAAGTACGACGACAGCGATTTCGATGCCACCCAGAAACTCCGTAACAGACGCATACTCGGATCTGCGCTATCGGGAACCATAGGCTTGCTGGGTATAACCGGATTTACATTGACCTTTGTATTTTGATCTCTCTTTGGGTCTGTTACGTAAATGAAAAACGAGCAGCTCACTCTCGATTTATTTGCACCGGCACCATTTGATGAAATTCTCACCGGAGAACAGGAATCGAAAATATCGATTACATTCAGTAACAAGCTGAAAAACGGATGGTATGTACTTGTAAAGCCGGTAAGCGGCAACAGAACGCTGGTAATTCCCTCCTTTCTTAAGCACGCGCCCGACTCAATTAAACGCGCGCTTATCGACTGGACTCTTCTCCCCCGGCCACGGAATAAAAACAGGAAAAAACTGGTCCGGAAAAAGAAAAACGAACTGGAAACCCGCATCTGGAGCTATTTTCAGGCATGCGGCTTTCAAACATCGCGTACAAAGACAATAGAGCCGGAAAAAATAAGAATGGAAGCACAGGGCCGGCGGTACAATCTACAGCATATTTTCGACGGGATAAACGATACCTGCTTCAACGGACAAATTTCATCACTCATTCGGTGGGGACAATTTGCATCGACTACTTCGTATCAATCCACTGCATCAGACAAATACGGCCGGGAACACAACCTGATAACCATCGCTGGAGTCTATGATCACCCTTCGGTCCCTGAATTTGCCGTTAAAGCGGTCATTCATCATGAAATGCTTCACATAGCCATCCCCCCGTTCAGAAAAAACGGGCGGCGTGTTATTCATGGCGCGGAATTCAGAAAGGCGGAAAAAGCATACGAACATTACGACCAGTGGCGCAACTGGGAAAAAAATGCTCTCCATACACTGGCAAGGGACCTGAAAAGAAAGCGGGCAAATAAGCTGCTGCCTTGATTTATTTTTACTGCATTTCCAGACAGAAACCCATATAAGGAAATAATCATGCAAACTCCCGCTGCGCCCAGAGGAACCCGGGATTTTTTTCCGGAAAACGCCGTATTTCGCGAAAAACTATTCAATTCGTGGAACAATACCTGCCGTCGATACGGTTTCCAGCTTTTCGATGCACCTATGTTTGAACAATTAAGTCTTTACACACAGAAAAGCGGTGAAGAAATAGAGAAGCAATTGTATACATTCGAAGACAAAGGCGGTCGAGTAATGGCGCTCCGGCCGGAAATGACCCCTTCGCTGGCCCGCATGGTTGCCTCAAAAGGAAATGAACTCAAGCGGCCGATACGGTGGTATTCCATCCCCCGGTTGTTCCGGTACGAAAAGATGCAAAAAGGCCGGCTCCGGGAATTTTTTCAGCTCAACATGGATATTCTCGGCATACGGGAAGTTACTGCTGATGCCGAATTAATTGCCGCTGCAATTGACATGATGCGTGATCTTGGCTTTTCTTCAGATGACTTCTCGGTCCTGGTATCCAGCCGGACACTCCTCGAACAGCTTTTTCTTTCATACGGCATTTCAAAAGAGTCGCTTCCTGCAATTTACGGACTCCTCGACAAAAAAAACAAAACCGGCGATGATGAATTCGAATCGCAAATGGCCGGGCTTATACCCGACGGTTCTGCGCGAAACGATGTTTTTGCGACATTCAGGGCCGGAAGTCTCGATGACATCCGCGCAATCAATCCCTCGCTTTCCTCGCTCGATGAACTCAGCCGGCTTCTTGAATACCTCGATTTATACGGTATGAATGATTTCGTGCAATTCGATATCGGCATTGTCAGGGGACTCGCCTACTACACCGGGATCGTATTCGAACTCTTCGACCGCAAACGCTCGCTCAGGGCAATTGCAGGCGGCGGAAGATATGATACTCTTGTGAAAAAATACGGCGGCCCCGATACACCGGCCGTGGGATTTGCAGCCGGCGATGTTGTCCTCGGTGAGCTGCTCAAACT
>WJKA01000025.1 GCA_014729375.1 Chitinivibrionales bacterium | reverse complement strand
GAATACTGCTCATACGGCGATCTTCATGTTCATTCCCAATTTTCTCAAAGCCATGTGGAATTCGGCCCACCGCTCGAAGTTATTGATATACTGGCCCATGCATCGGGTATGGATTTTGCCGGAATCACCGATCATTCCTATGACCTTGGCTGCGCAATGGATAATTATCTCCGCCCTGATCCGCAGGCTAAACGGTGGAGCACAGTATCAAACAGTATGGCAAATGCGGATAAGTTCAAAACAATCATGGTGTTGGGCGAAGAGATATCATGCGTTAATGCTCGAAACAGGGTTGTGCATGTTTGTGCGCTGGGAATTACCGAATTTATCCCCGGTTCCAGGGATGGTGCTCGATTTAACAAACTGAATAATAAACAGTTAAAAATATCTGACACCCTCAGGGAAATTCATCGCCAGAACGGGGTGGCCATTGCCGCGCATATTGGCGCAGAACCGGGTGCACTGCAGAAAATGTTCCTTCACCGGGGGACCTGGTCCCAATCGGATATTCCATCTGACATTGATGGGATTCAGGGAGTCAACACTGGATTTTCAGCCTCATGGAAACGAGCTAAGTCGTTATGGATAAATAAATTGAAACAAGGACTCCGAATCCCGCTGATCGCCGGCAATGATGCACATGGTGATTTCAACCGGTACCGGTATCTCGGGGTGCCGTTTGTGCTGGTGAAGGAAACATTCGATCGATATTTAGGGTATGCAAAAACAGGTACATACGGCAAAGTCAGCTCACCGGGTGATCTGCTCGAATGTATCAGGCAAGGCAAAACATTTGTGACAACCGGCCCGTATCTCTGTATCAGCACCTCGGCCAGAGAAAGTAATTGTCTGATCGCAAATAATGATCTCCTGCTTGATATGGATCACGTAACGCTAATATTAAAAAGCAATTACGAGTTTGGGAAACCCGAAGAAATCCATCTTTTGCTCGGTGAATACATACCGGGATCTTCTGAAAAAATGCTGTTTCGCCGGAAATGCACAAATTTTGCTTATGAGGTTATCGAGAAAGTAGCGTTGCAGAACGTGCCGGAAAAAGGATATTTACGTGCCGAGGCCGTGTGCAGAAAAGAGGATGGGACAACGACTGAAGCATATACAAGTGCCTGTTATTTCACGAAATATAATTAGCAGCCAAACAAAAAAGGACGGAGACGATGAAACAATACGCCAATAACTCATCGAGTGCAATGCTGCTTTTGCTGTTTTTATGCACCAGCCTGTTCGCCGGCAGCTCACAGGATAATCTCCGGGTTTCGGGGATAGTTGAATATGGCTTTATCGCGGTGATCGATCATCGTATCCAGTTCAGCAAGGGTGGTGATTACTTTGATTACCGCAACGATGGTGCACAGGATGTTCTGTTTCCCGCGCTTCGTTTGAGCGCAGAACTTGCGATGAAAAAGCGCCACGCTTTTGTGCTGCTGTACCAGCCGCTGCGCCTGGAGACCGAAGCCCTGCTTGATCAGGACCTGCGGGTCGACAGCCTTGATTTTTCTGCGGATACCCCTATGCGATTTCTCTATGATTTTCCATTCTATCGCTTCAGTTATCTGTACGATTTCATGCCGCAGGCAGAAACAGACCTTGCCGTGGGGCTGACACTGCAGATACGAAATGCCACCATCCGTTTTTCTTCTCTTGACGGCAAACAATTGCGTGATAACCGTGATATCGGTCTTGTGCCCGCGTTGAAATTCCGCTGGTACCATGCGTTTGGAAACCACCTGTGGCTTGGCGCCGAGGCTGACGGTATGTATGCGCCGGTCAGTTACCTGAACGGAAGCGATGAAGAAATTGTCGGGGCAATTCTTGATGCCGGCGTGCGTGCCGGAACATTTGTTCGGGACAGAAGAGGACGATTTTTTGCAAATTTGCGCTATCTTGGCGGGGGCGCGGTTGGTACCAACACAGACGAAACAGGTCCCGGCGACGGCTATGTAAAAAACTGGCTTCATTTTCTGATTGTAACGCTTGGTGCGTCGTATACATTCTGAGGAATTTTCGACAACTCAACTTGTTCGGTGGTTTTGTTTCAGGGGCGGGCTACGCGTCGCTTTGCTCTGCCTGTTCCGGGAGGAAACGCCGGTTGATCCATTTGGCAATTTCGATTACTGGAATAATGCTTGCAGCGGTAATGCAGATATAGAACCATTCTCTGAAATTAAAACCAAACGTACTGAAGACGTTCTGGAGAAAGGGAACATACAGCAGCAGGCCGAGCAGAGCTATTTCGACCAGAATTGAAAGGTTGAGCCATTTGTTCTTGAATGGATTTTCTGCAAGGATAAATAAGTCTTTGGAACGAAAACTGTATGCTTTGAAAAACTGGATCATTATAAGCGAAATAAAGGTAACGGCTTGTGCGTGTTCAAGCGGTGCGCCAATTGCCAGTTGCCATTTATAGAGCAGGAAATTGATCAGGGTTGACCAGAGGGCCCCGATAATAATAATATTGAGCAGCGCTTGTGAAAAGATCCCCTGAGCAGGGTCCCTGGGTCTCTTTTTCATGAGCCGCGAACTGACCGGATCGACCGCCATTGCCATTGCCGGGAGCCCTTCGACGGCAAAATTTACATAGAGGATCTGGAGCGTACCGAGCGGTAACTGCATTCCCAGCATGGCGGTCACTGCCAGCAGGATAAGCTCCCCGATATTCAATGAAAGCATGAACGCGACGTATTTCCGGATATTCTCATAGATACCCCGCCCCTCTTCAATCGCTGATACGATCGAGGCGAAATTATCGTCGGTAATAACCATCGCACTTGCATCGCGCGCAACTTGCGTACCGGTAATCCCCATGGATACGCCGATATCGGCCTTTTTCAGGGCGGGAGCATCATTAACACCATCACCGGTCATTGCGACAACATGGCCGCGTTTCTGCAGTGCCGTTACGATCCGCAGCTTATGCTCGGGTGCGACACGCGCATAGACCTGTATTGAATCCAGAGACTGGTTTAGCTCCTTGTCGCTCATGCTCTGGAGTTGTGCCCCTGTTACCACTGTCCCGTCGGAAAGAATACCAAGTTCACGCGCAATTGCCTGAGCTGTTACCGGATGGTCACCGGTTATCATCACCGGCCTTATACCAGCGTCTTTGCAGGTTTTCACAGCCTGACCGGCTTCCACCCGGGGGGGATCAATCATACCCACCAGCCCCAGAAATACTGTTTTCTGTTCGGCTTCCGCCACCGTACAATCGGTATTAGCAGAGACTGCCAGAACCCGCAATGCCTCCCCGGCCATGGTGCGTGCCTGCTCCAGAAGCCGGTCCAGCGTGGAATCATCCAGGGCAACAACACCGGCATCGGTTTGAACATAAGAACAATCAGGGATAATAGCCTCTGGAGCACCTTTGATACAGGCTTTTTTCGAGCCATTGTCCTCGTGAAGGGTGATCATTCGTTTTGTCTCGGATTCAAACGGCTTTTCGTCAATTCGCGGATATCGTTCCCGCTGCTTATCGATATCTATTCCTGCTTTGCGTGCCATGGTCAGAAGCGCACCCTCGGTAGGATCACCGCTGATCTGCCAGTCATTATGCTCATCCGTGAAAAGCCGTGCATCATTACACAGCACCCCTGCAATAATGAGTTCATGCAGCGGCGCCGGCATTTGCTCGGCGGACTGCTCCGGCAGTATCTCGCCATCCGGATCATAGCCTGTCCCGCTGACACGGTACGCTGCCTCTGCGGTCAGCACCTTTCTAACCGTCATTTCATCTTTTGTCAGCGTTCCGGTCTTGTCCGAACAGATTATTGTCGTACTGCCCAGTGTCTCTACCGCGGGCAGTCGCCGCATGAGCGCATGGCGCTTTACCATACGCTGGACCCCCAGGGCCAGTGAAATAGTGACAACCGCTGGAAGCGCTTCAGGAACTACTGCAACAGCAAGTGCAATGCCGAACATAAAAAGCTCAAGAAGCGGCTGTCCGCGAAAAAAACCCAGTGCAACTATTACCAGTACAATCGCAATCGCGGCCCGCGCCAGGGTCTTTCCTACTTTGTCCAGGTTTTTCTGCAGGGGAGTTTTTTCACTCTCAATGGTCTGAAGCATTCCCGCTATCTTGCCCAGCTCGGTTTTCATGCCGGTCTCCACCACAACGGCCTTCCCCCGCCCATAGCTGACCGACGTACCCGCGAAAACCATGTTCCTGCGGTCTCCTAGCGAAGCGTCTTCAGCAGTACTGAATTTTTCGGATTTTTCGGAAGCAACGGATTCTCCGGTCAGTGAGGATTCTTCTACCCGTAAATTGACTGCTTCCAGCAAACGGGCATCTGCCGGGACCCGGTCTCCTGTGGTAAGCATGCAAATGTCACCGGGCACGATTTCGGCAGCGGGTATTTCCATTTCTTTTCCATCACGCACAACCTTTGCAGCGGGTGCGGCCAGCTCGCCAAGGGCTTCAAGGGCCTTTTCAGCCCTGAATTCCTGTAAAAAACCCAGCAGGACTGCAAACAGGATTATGACCGCAATGGCCCCCGCCTCGATACCGTGACCGAGCATTCCGGAAAGTGCCGCCGCGGCAAGAAGGATAAGGATGAGAACATTCTGGAACTGTGAAAGAAGAAGCCGCCAGGCATTTGACTGTACGCGGGCGGCAAGCCTGTTGTGACCATGCTTCAGCAACCGGGAACGGACAGCGCCCGCAGAAAGGCCGCTGGCCCCTGCATCCAGGTACTCCAGAACTTTTTCAATTGAATAAGCGTGCCATCTCTTTTTTGCATTTTCATCGGCACGGTTTTCCCCGGGGGTTTTCATCACAGCCTCAACCGCATGAGCTCGTTGTACCCGTCAAGTGCCTTGTTGCGGAGCTCCACCAGCATATTAAATGCGACCTTTGCTTCTCCCGACTTGCTCATCACCTGGTGAACATCGGTTACTTTTCCGGCAAGGAATTCTTCCTTGGCTTTCCCCGCAACCTTCTGAGATGCATTGACATCATTGAGAAATTTCGCCATTGTTTCTTTGAATGATGGTACGGGACCGGATGTCCCGGGCTTTGGCGGCTGCCCCATTCTGCCGAGTGGATTACCCTCGTGAAGGCCATCTATTCTCACTGAGCACCTCCTGATGAATGTGCCGTGGTCCCTGTATTCATATAACATGCCTTTTGTAAATTAAATAATTGGCAAAGCATAGCAGCCAATGTTCAATCCCGTTGTGTGTGCAGACTCTCTGAGCAGCAGCAACCAAACTGCCCATGCGCAATACAAACGATTGCAATTACCCAGTGACCCGGGTGTAAAAAAAAGCCGTTCGAACGTATTCGTTTATTTGTTCGACCGGCTTAGATTGCGCGTTCCGGGTCCTGTTTTTCCGGCCCTGCACGCGCACCCTGTGTGCGTACCGGTTTAATATAATTTTTTCTTCCTGTGATGGCAATATAGATGAATTATGCACTGAAAGTTACTATTTTCTTGTCGTATAGTAAAACCCTCTGATTAACAACGGTTATTGCAATAACCTTAAACCTGAATTCCGCAGTTGAATCGTGGCAATCTGTATAAGCGCTTGCGGGCTCTATTCATTGCAATCACAGATATTTCCGATATTTCAATTTATTTTGGACAGCACTGCGTTTTCCTATAAAATTATCAATTGCCCGTGCAATGCACCGGCCTCCTTGATCGCCTGAAAAATTGCGATAACATCACGGGGGGCAACACCAAGAGAATTGAGCGCATGCGCAAGGTCGGATACCGATGATGTATTATCCAGCACAACCAGCTCAGGGTCCTTTTCATCTATCACGATCTCCGGATTGGGAATTGTAGTGGTCTGGCCCAGTGTAAATGGTTGCGGCTGAACAACCTGGGCCCGGTTAACTATCTCCACTTTTATCGATCCGTGCGTTACCGCTATTTCAGATATTTTTACCGCGCCTCCGGCGACAATCGTGCCGGTCCGTTCATTGACCACCACCCGTGCCTGTGAACTGACATCAAATTCTGTATTCTGCACAAGTGAAATAAATTCAATGAGATTCATCTTGTTTCTAATGGAGTCTCTGGCGATAAGATCATAGTTCAGGAACACCGTAGCAGCATCAACGGCCCGTGCAATCGGGGACGCAGTATATTCGGAAAATCGCTCATTTATTGCTTTTGCCATGGTTGATGCAGCGGTAAAATCCGGTGTATGGAGTGATATTGATATTTCAGCGGCACGGAGCGGCTCTAATTCATACTGCCGCTGGACCAGCGCACCATCGGGAATCCTCCCTGCAAGTGTATGATTCTTCTTGATATGCGTTAATCCTCTGTTCCGGATATCATATCCACCGGTTGCCAGCGGGCCCTGTGCTGATGCATATACAACGCCATCCGGCCCCTGAAGTGCTGTTAATATCAGCGTGCCCCCTTCCAGGCTGGAAGCATCACCCAGCGATGAAACAGTAACGTCAAAACGGGTGCCTGTTTTCAGAAAAGGCTTCAGAGTCCCCGTAACCATAACCGCGGCGACATTGCGAAGGCGCATGTATTTGTCCGGAAGCTCTATTCCCATATTTTTGAGCATGTTAGTGACTGTCTGTGTGGTAAAAATTGTTTGCTGCCTGTCCCCGGTACCGGCAAGCCCGACCACCAGACCATATCCGTACAGTTGAAGGTCCTCGAGGCCGTCAACAACAGAAACATCTTTCACCCGCACCCGTTGCTGCGCAGCACAAATCCCTGAAATTACTGTAATTACAAGTATTGCTCGACAAAAACCACCAGAAAATCCCTTCATAACGCTCAGTCCTTTTTGCTGTTAAAATATCCAGTTCAGAAAACGGGCGAGTATTCCCGGACGCTGCCCGTCGTTGGCATCACCTTTGCCCGAATACATTATCTTTGCTTCTGAAATATTTGATGAATAGATTACATTATTTTTTTCAATATCCTGCGGCCGGACCGTGCCCGAAACCTTGATTATTTCCTGTTCATTGTTGATTTCCACAATCTTGCTGCCGTCAATGACCAGATTGCCGTTATCAAGCACTTTGGTGACCCGCGCAGATATTTTTGCCACAAGACTCCCTTCCCTGGATGTCCCCCCTTTGCCGTCATAGTCGATATTGGTTCCGGCTGCTGCACCGAATGAAGGTAGAAAACTGAGCAAACCGGTGCCCCCGGCCCCCTCTGCCTGAACAGAGTTACTTGTGCTGGTCCTGGTCCCGCTCTGGCTCCCGGCCTTTGCTTCTTCGACAATCAGCACGGTAAGGATATCATCAACTTTCATTGCACGATGATCGGTGTAGAGGCTGTAAACAGATGCGGCATCAGAACTGTAACACATTGCCATTAAAGTGATTAAGGCAACCCGAATAAAGCTTTTTCTCATGTTTCCTTCTCCCTGTTTCGAATTATAGCAACTTCACTTGCATTGATTATTTTTCCGCGAACAAGCTTTCTGGAGGAGATATTTTCGACCCAGATTCTGTCTCCTGCCGATCCATTCTCGCGTGCCCGCCCATCAACGGCAACAGCCACCGGGCCGCGCCGCATGATTATCGAAACCAGATCACCCTTGCAGACCAGTGGCGGTTTCTCCGTGTTTTTATCACTGATAATCGATCCCTGCACTATGGTCCGTACAGTAGTTCTGTTTTCCAGCGCACGGATATCCGAATATGGTGTATACCGGTATTGAGAAATGTTTTTCCGGGCCACTGAGCAATTGTGAGGTCCAAGGCGCTCTCCCCTGCCGATAGTCTGCTTTGCAGTAATCACCTTTGTTGTTACGTGCGCCATGCATGAAACGCCAATGCGAAATGTTTTTTCTCCCTGCACAAAGAGCATTTGCAGTCGAAACGGCCCTCTGGGAAACGGTGATCTGAGGCCGGAAAACGAAAGGGTATATGGTTTATTATACAGCCGGAAATTGTGTCTGGCATTCCTGATTTCCACAGCCATGTCGCCCGGGTCCCATTCTGAAGATTCCTGTATGAATCCTGCTATCTCCTGTTCAAAATCACCGATTACTTTTTCCTGAAAATCGGTAGCAATGTTCACCCGCCGGGTGTGACTGAGCCTGAATGTCAGTGTCGGATACAGTTTGCTGAGCTTCAGCCGGACTATTTCACCGGGATTCAAATACCGTGCATATCCCGGAGGGGCCGATTCACCGATACTGATTTTTTCCAGTGTTTGGATTTTTTCCGGATTTTCCGCTTTGATATGTGCCGCGCGGCCGAGTGGAATCTGTGTTCCTTTTACTGTAGTTGAATCATGAAATTCGAGGAGTATCTCCTGCGCGCGTGGTGCAACAGCGGATGTTCCGAAGAAAAAAAGTGCCGAAAATATAACGAAAAACCGTCTCATAGCTTATCGTTTGAGATTGTTTGTTACCTGAAGCATGTCTTCGGAAACCTGGATTGACTTGGAAACAATTTCGAATGCGCGCTGCGCGGTGATCATGTTTACCATTTCCTCGACAATTTGTACATTCGAGGCTTCAGCGTATCCCTGTTTGATAAAACCCATATTCAGCTCGCCGGGGAGTCCGATAATGGGCACGCCCGATGAATCTGTTTCGACAAAAAGATTGCCGCCGATTGCTTTGAGGCCTGACGGATTGATAAATCGTGCCAGCTCAATCTGACCTATTTCAGTTGATGTATCTTCACCGGCAAGCAGTACACTGACTTTCCCCTGTGCATCGATTGTGATCTCCTGCGCGCCTTCAGGAATAACAATCTGCGGCTCGAGAAAGAAGCCCTCAGAGGTGACAAGGGTACCGTCGGATGAAAGCTTGAATGAACCGTCACGGGTATACGCGATACCGCCGTCGGGAAGGTATACCTGATAAAACCCGTCACCTTCAAGCGCCAGATCGAGCGGATTTGACGTTTGATTAAGGGACCCCTGTTCGAAAATACGGTTTGTGGCCGCGGTGCGGACCCCCAGACCTACCTCGATGCCCGAGGGCGCCATACTGCCTTCAAAATTGCGCACTCCCGGCTCCCGGAGTGTCTGGTACATGAGGTCCTGAAACTCAATCTTCTGACGCTTGAATCCTGAGGTGTTAACATTTGCCAGGTTATGCGAAATCGTATCCATGTAAAGTTGCTGACATTCCATCCCTGTCGCAGCCGTATACATCGAACGTATCATTCTGCATCCTCACTTGTTGATGGTAATTACTGTACTCGTCCAACTTCATTCACTGCTTTGCCGAGTGTTTCATCCTGCGCGTGTGCTGCACGCTGATCTGCTTCAAAGTTCCGGAATGATGCAATCATCCGGGCCATATTCTGTATTGCGTTCACATTCGAGCCTTCCAGTACGCCCTGCTGAACAAGAAATCCGGGCGATTCTATCACCGGATTGTCCGGCATCTGTGGAACAAAACCACTTTTTCCCTGCCGGATAAGTCGATACGGTTTTTTGAAATCTGCTATCCTAAGTGTACCTTTGCTTTCATTTCCCTGAAGAATTTCACCCTGCCCGGTGACCCTCATTGCCGGCAGTTCCTTATCGATCCGGATATAGCCGTTTTTTCCCATTACTTTCGAACCGTCACCGGTAACCAGAAGTCCGTCACGGTTAACGGAAAAATTGCCGTTTCGGGTATACGTGATCCCCGCCGGAGTCATGATGGTAAAAAAGCCCGAGCCTTTAATTGCACAATCAAAAGGGTCTCCGGTTTTAATCAGCTTGCCTTCAGAATAATCAACATACACTTCATCGGCTTTAACCTCCCTGTTTGCAAATGGGCGAAGCTGATCATCGGCAAGATATTTCTGATATGCTTTTGTGAACAGGCCGCTCTGTTTAAAACCGGTGGTGTTGATATTTGCCAGGTTGTTTGCAATCTGGTCCTGTTTTTGTTGGAGCGCTGTCATTCCCTGCGATGCGAGATAGAGACCCTGGACCATATACAGTTTCCTTTGAAAAGATGGATCCGGGCTTTGCCAAATGAAAAACCCGGTCCACTTAAGCAGGTAGTATTAGTTATGAGTGAATCATACTGCATATTTCATGCCTGTTTGGGGGAGATATGTAAGCAATTGATATTAAACGTGATAAGTGCTGTGCTCACAACAGGTTGCTGCCGGGCTGGTATGCATATTTTTGCCGCGTTCGGGAATATTTTTCCGCTTTCGGGGTGGATTACCGACAGACAATACGTGTGCCGGAAAACCGGACGGTTACAGAACAAACCAATAGTTCACCAATCACGCCTGAGAGGGTTTGGATTATTTTCCAACCATTATTTTCTTCTGCACGGTACTGCTGGCCGATTCAATCACAAGGGTATAGACGCCCGCGGGAATGTGCCTGATATTTATCTGTGCACTTTCCCGGAACTCATTGTGAAACACGGCGCAACCGTCCGCACGAACAAGCTTTGCAGCAAAACCATTTTTGCGGGTGCTTGTCAGTATTATCAGGCCATTGGCGGTTCGCACGGAAAACGGCTGGTTGCGTGCAGCAGGATTATATATTTGT
>WJKA01000254.1 GCA_014729375.1 Chitinivibrionales bacterium | reverse complement strand
TACAGGAACATGCCCTTCTGGTTCTGGCAGGGCAGCGGATTATCGTCACGTTTGGGACTTTTGAAGTCGAATCCCGCCCAGACGCAATGCCCCGGGAACTGGTCCTTAAGTTCCATTCCCACCGATGCTTTCCATTCATGAAGCATGCAGGCATACTCCTGGCTCCATTGCTTTGCCGTATCCGGTTCGTCATGATCCCAGGGAGTAATGCTTGAACCATATTCCCCAATCATCGTTTCGGGATTGTATGCCGTATAGGACTGACCCCATTCACAGCAATACCATCCGCTCCAGTTCTGGGGTGCATAAAGATCCACAATATTCTGATTCGAATTTTTTGACCATCGGCAGCCAACGGTCATGCGAGTCGGATCTTCGTTATGAGCAAGATCGTTGAGCTCATTAAAAAACTGGTTCATATATGTTTCTGTCAAGCCGTCAACCGGCCCGAAATCCGATTCATTGCCCAGGCCCCATAACAGCACCGAGGGATGATTATAGCTCTGACGGATCATCTCCCGAAGTTGTGACTTTGATGTTTCCAGAAATTCAGGCTCGGTCGAGATACACATACCGACCGGGATTTCCACCCAGACCATCAACCCCAGCCTATCACAGGCGTCTAAAAAGGCTTGGTCCGCAGGATAATGGGCATGACGAACAAAGTTGAATCCCATCCATTTCATCGTTTCGACATCCTGCCAATGAAGCTCATTCGGTACCGCATAACCGTAGCCTTCGATATCCTGGTGACGGTTTACCCCTTTGATGAATGTATTCCGACCATTGAGTTTGAATGCTTCACCTGCCGCAAGATGATACCATCGAAAACCAAGCGGCGATTCAACCCGGTCGATTTCCTGGCCGTCGAGCGACAATGTTGAGTTTACTTTGTACACATAGGGATTATCAGGAGACCAGAGTTTCGGATTTGAAATTACATCACTGGTCTGCGTGAAAGTGTATGATTGACCGGCTGCAATCGACTCACTACTCTGCATGGTTTTAAGCGCCGTCCCGTTCGAATCGCATACTTCGGTAGTCAATGTGACATTTTGTGAAGTAGCACCGCTGTTGCTTGCAATGGTTTTCACCTGCACCGTTGCGGATTGGGGCGAAACCGACGGCGTCGTATTAAAAACCTCATCGATCCGGACTTTATCACTGATAATCAAACGCACATCACGATAAATGCCGCCGAAAACCGCATAATCGAAATTCACCGGCCATCCCCTCCAGGGATTAATCGCCCAGGGTGCAATGGTCGAATCGTTGTTGTTATCCACCTTAACGGCAACAACATTATCACTCCCGAAATTTACCATTGATGATATATCAAATGAAAACGCGGTGTATCCGCCCTTGTGATTACCACAGTATTCACCATTGACCCAGACATCGGCTTTCAGGACAGCAGCCTCAAATTCAATAACAATTTTTTTATCGCTTTGTGCGGGATCAACAGCGAAACGGCCCCTGTACCACCCCACACTCCTGCTATGGCAATGCTCATTGACACCGTCGCTGCCACCCTGCCAATCATGCGGAATTGTGATATCGAGCCAGGAATTATCATTGAAGGATGATGCTTCCGCACCACTTACATCTCCAAGATTGAATTTCCAGGACGCATCATTAAGATCGATCAACTCTCGTGCAGAAACCTCACCGAAATATGATTGCACCACGATCGCAGCAAAAAGAAAAATTAAAGATATTTTTGAAGACATAGGCTCCTCCTGATTATGGGGTGACTTATCCTCTGATCTTATAGAAAGATATAGAAATATTTGCCCAGCATAAGGAACATATAATTAAATTCAATTAAATTTTCGTGACATACTTGCCCTTCTTAAAAGCCGAAAGTGATAATCAATAGAAAATTCACATTGCGTCATCTATTTAGCTGTAACCGACCGGACTAAAACACCCTGTCCGTTGCTCGTTATGATGCGCCGGATTACAATACCGCTTGGATGATCTGATGAACCAACATTTTGAGTCTGTGAATATTGTATTGCCCTGCCTCTGAGATCGAAGAGTGCACCATTACCGGATGCCGCTGCGCGTATCTGTGCGCCGGCAAAATTGACTAAAGAGGAGCCTGCCGAAATTGTCGTCGCATTCGTCCCGCCTTCATCATCGATAATTTTGCAGATCGCCTCTTTGCGGACCCCGAGTGAAAGGCCGGTTGACGGGTTCGAGAGCGTGAGCTTGAATATCCGGTCACCATCTTTGGCATTATTATCCGAAATTGGAATACTGAATTCTTTAAACTTGTACCCTTTGCGCCATCCAAGCTCTACTGTGCCTGTAGCGCTTAAGTAGTCGCTGCCTGCCTGTGCCGTCATATCGGAAGTGCTATAGTCTACAGAAATGGTATTTTGCTCGATAGGTGTATACGGATCCGGCCAGTGCACTACAATCCACATCAATGAATCGACCGTGTTCTCATAAGCATAAAAGGTATCGCTCTCGAAATAGATAACGCCTCTTCCGGTATAGTCTGAATCCCGCTCGTTCTTTTCGCTTATGTTAATTTCGGTGCGTGCCACGCCGCCAACCGAGGCGCCTTGCGCTTCAAAAATGTCTACATAAAAATGACGGCGTCCCTGAGCAACATTGTCATCGGCAATCGGCACACTGATCTTTTTCGCGCCCATATCGCCATCGGCCCATGTGAGCGTACCCGAAGCCGCGGTATAATCGACACCGGCTTTCGCATCAGCATCAACAGTGACGTATTTCACTGAGGCTGTCCCGGCTGCTCCGCCGGTGCGTACCACTGAAACGCTCGCATCACTGGACTGACCTTCAGTTACATAGCGCTTTCCGCACAGGTTGAGAACGCCGGCACTGTTTGGAGTTGTATTGCCGATCAGCACATCGGGATCAATCTCGAAATGCCAGACATACCCTGCACCCCGTCCGGCCGAGGTGATATGCAGCTTGCGGTCGGCAGACTGCACGATACCCTGAGCGCAGCGTTCCGGATGCAGCTCGCGGTCCGGACGATACCCCAGACTCAATGCTTTTTCCCAGTTGCGCGTATCATTGCTGATATAGACATCGACTGCATCGCGTGAGTAGGACCCGCCGCCCTGATCGAGCGCAAAGACATACCAGCCTTTCAGCGGGCCGCCGTTGTCCCAGTCAAGCGGGATGGCATAGGGATGGGCGCTGCCGAACGAGATGTCCTGCCAGGCCGACCAGGTCTGTCCGCCGTCGGTGGTCCATGTCTGCGCACAACCCTTGTAGTTGTTCCGGCTGCCCCAGGCAATAGCGGTGATCTGCTGGTAATCGTCCGACATCGGCATTATGGCGCTGATAAAGCCGGCATACTCCAGCGTGAAATAGTTATCGCGCGTGGGAGTGATAAACGACCAAGGCGTGCCCCCGGGCACATTACCGGTATAATTATCTGGAGGTATGACTGTTATATAGCCGTATCCTTCGTCTTTATCGCCGGCAACAGTTCCACACCATAATGTGCCATCGGGGAGCTCCAGCGGTTGCATAATATCACAGGCGCCGAAAGTGCCATAGTCGTATTCCACTATAAACGGATCATCCGAATCCGGCGCCGGCACGCCGCCGCGGGGCTGCCAGGTCCAGCCGTTATCAGTTGATGTGGCGATATAGCGCTTGCCCCCGCTCATGCTTCCACGATTATAACCGTTCTTATTGATAAACAGCAGCATCGGGGCTCCAGCTTTTTTTGGCTGATACGGCACAGGCGCCTTGGGTGCGATATAACCGGCGTCCGCGGGATAGGGTTGGATCCACTTTTCACCGTCAAACCGGCTCAGCATAACCATGCCCCACGATGTCCCCTCGCCAAGCGTGCACTCCCACCCGCATACCAGATCGCCATTGTTGGCCTGGGTGATATCACCTTCATGGTTGTACGTCAAACCGGTGGTAGGAATATGGTATTCATTGACTATAGCCTGCACGCGGCCGCGGTGGTGCATGGTCGAGGGATACTGAGCGGCGGCTATATATGCGGCAACAAAAAAAAGGGACACTGAAATTCTTAAACGATTATGCATAATTCCTCCTCCGTTTAAAATTAATGAAAGTCAATTTTGAACAGGTACTAAATAACCCACAAACTAATATAAAGCTTTTTGAACGGGATTCTAGCTGAATAATTTTAAGAAACGGCGTGTTATTTAATATTGTTGGCTATGTATATAATCATGAAAGAAACACCACCGCAGTATGAGCAATGCATTATCCTATTTTAATACCGCAAATTTTGTATTTGCCCCGAAAGTTTTTCGGTCCGGAATATTCCCGTCTACCATTGCGAAATAGGTGCCGACAGGCAATTCCCGCGGAAAGCCGGCGACGAATCGTGCAGCCCGGCTCTGAATTGGGCTCTTTGCAGGAAGCAATTCGGAATGGTACATTATCCGGCCGGCAGGACTGTTGATGCTTATGCGTGGTGATATGATTGATCGCGGAAGCATAACTGAGATGCCTTTGCGAGATATTCGAAGGTTAATCGGCGATTGAATATCGTGCATGGATCCAGAAAGG
>WJKA01000253.1 GCA_014729375.1 Chitinivibrionales bacterium | reverse complement strand
GGTATATTCACCGATATCCGATTCGGATACCGGAACTTCTGATGAGAAAACACCGCTTGCCGACGGAACGGACCGGCGTCCGTTAATTTCAACGGTAACGTCCCGTCCCGCGCTCGTTTTGCCGATCACTCTGATTGACCGCCGCCCGATTTTTTGCCCGTCCACCGGCGAACTCACCTGAAGCATGAGCTCTTCCTTTACCGGTTCGTAGGTCACTACCCGGTCGACGGTTATTTCCTCGTCATCAACACTTGCCACAATTTCCAGGGAATAATTCTGGGGCTCGTCGGGGATCGGGATTGTATACGAAAACCCACCGGAACCGTCAACAGGAACGGTCACGCCGTTTACCGAAACTTCTGCGCCGGGACTTGTATTTCCCTGCACCGGGATCATGGGGTTTTTAACAATGTCGCCGTCCGATGGAACTGCAACATTCAGCACAAGCCCCGTGCCTTTTTTATATACAACAGAAAATGTCCGCTCTTCGGTCGCTCCCCATGTATCCCAGGCTTTAACCGATACAACATTGCGACCGGGTTTCAACTCGACGACATTTTCTCCGACCATTCCATTTACCGAGTATTCCGCCCCTTCGGTAACATCGATATCAAGGCTCAACTCGCCGGAAACTACCTCCATGTTGTCAACAACATTGGTAACATTGAGTTTGAGCGCCGGGTGGTATTGGACGGGGATTTCTTTGCCTGTTTCGTCCTCCTCATGCGTTGCGGAAATCGATATCAGGTTGTCCCCGGGTTCCAGATCGACCAGGCTGTTGAACCCGCCCTCACCATCAACAGTGACTTCCGACCCGTTTACGGTTACAACAGCACCTGTCGCTGCTTTTCCTTTGACCGCCAGAGGTGATTCCTTGATAACAGCGTTTTCCAAGGGCGACATGACGGTTAAAACCAGGGTTTGGGCAGTACCGGACGTGTCGTCGGATTCCCCTGTCTCAATCGTGTCCGTTTCAACAGTGTCGGTTGCGGACGTATCAATTTCCGCCGAATCGGCGGCGAGTGAATCAGCGGCCACTGTGTCGGCAGTGGCGGAATCCGCAACAGAGGAATCTGCAGCAGCAGAATCAACAGACGCGGAATCGGCGGCAGTCGTGTCGGTTCCGGCAGAATCGGAGATGTCGTCAGCGATCACAGGAACAATTTCTTCAGCCTCCCGAAGCTCTGTTTCATTGACTTTTTCAAGACTTACCTCGGCACTTCCCTGTTTAATCACAGCCCTGGTCCTGGTCGAAACCGGGATCGGTTTTTGTCCGCCGCGGGCTTGTACCATAACAAGTCCTTCGTATACGTCAATAGACGTTGCCCCTTTCCCGACATTAATCCCCAGCTTTGTTCCCCGGATCGATGCGACCGCTGTTGGTGTTTCGAATTCGAATTCCGATTTCTGGTTTGTCAGCTTTTTAACATTGGCCCATATTTTACCGGTAGCGACTTTTACGCTCGAATTGCTCGATTGCGCTTTCTGGTTAACCATTGCTCTGGACAGGGTAATAACGCTGTTTTCACCAACCTTGACAATTGTGCCGGATTCAAATTGCAGCTCCGCTCTTGACTCGACGTAGGTGCGTATGTCCCATCCCATTTTTACCGGCATGCCGATGCGTCCGGACCGCCATTTCGGCGAATTCGCCGAGCGAATCTCGACTTTCCCCACCATGCTCTTGATCCGCACGATTTCTTTGCCCGACCCCTGCTGTGCAAAAGCCGCACCGATCGAGAGTACCAGCAAAAATCCCGTTACTGCACCTGTCATATTTTTCATCAAGTTCCTCCAGATATTTTCAGCGGCCCGGCCTGTGACATCGGTCGGTGGTCTATGATTACTGATTATATATACTATTTCCTTATCGCAGCATTGTCAAGCGTTTGACATCTTTAAATTTGTCTGCTTTTACGTAACAGAAATATGCGCCAGACGCCACAGTGCGGCCGGCATTGTTCCTGCCGAACCAGGTGACTTTATACTTACCCGGTTTCTGGTTCCGGTGAACAAGGGTCCGGACGACCCTTCCTCTGGCATCGAATATCCGTATCGAAACAGTATACGCGTCCGCGTTCATCATTCCGTTTTTGTTCCACCGGTAGGGGATCGTATATTCCAGGTTAACAACCGGGTAGAACGGGTTTGGATATGGTGATTGCACAGCAAACTCATACGGGAATCTGCTGAGGAAGTTTTTGTCCTGTGATGCGAATACGGCCCTGAACTGCGTTTCAGACGAGCCCTGTATTTCCAGAGCATGATCATCGGTAAGCTGGAACCCCGAGTCCGGTCGCACCATGAAGAGGTATACTTCCGAAAGCGCGTCAATACCCCGCCATCCCACACGAACCGGCTCACTTCCGGCCGCGATGCCGATCTGAAAGATGTTTTCCTTTTTCCAGAACCGACGGATATCACTTGCATACTCGGCAATCGGTCTTTTCCATTCCTCATGCGGAAAGAAAACATATCGTCGCTTGCCCATGCTCGGCGGTTCTGCCCGGTCAAGGCGGTCGTATCCGTTAAAGGCTTTCTCACTGAATCCAAGCGTATTGTCGGCATCGCGTGACCGTTGGCCTTTTAGCACAACCTGTACCCGCCATTCGTTTTTGCCTGCATAAAAGGTTTTTGCTTGTTTTGCCAGCCCGGAGCCGCTGAAAGCAGGAGTGTTGTCAATTGTTAGAAACTGCGATGAATCGGCAAGCATCCAGTACGCCTGCCACGGTTCCAGGATATTCCCTGCTTCTGCAAAATCCTGCGACTCAGGGTCCCATTTCCACAAGGTGGCGTCATGGCTCCATTTCACCGGATAGGTATACGGACACCCGATCTGGTTCCAGCCGTACTGGTCTTTACTGATGAGTATCGAGAGCGGCGTGTCGACTGGCGCGGGATTTATTCCGCTGAGCAAAGCGGATGAGGCGGTATCAACCGGTCCGGTGCTCCCGACAACAATGTCGGCGCGGTCGGAAGATTTGCGCCAGTAGCCTTTGCCGGCTGTTACCGCGGTGATCGCCGATGACGGCTTGTAGTAATTATATATCTCCTGCGGCATTGAGGATTCATCCCAGGTTGAAAGATGGCCTCCCGCTTTAATGCTGTCGGCATTATAGCTCTGTGCCGGAATGCTGATCATGTGCCAGCCCGATGTGTCGTAGAATGTGTGCTGTGATGCACCGGATATTATCAGCGTGTCGCGGACCGGTGTCGAATCGACCAGGCTGTCCGAATCAATTGCATATGATGAGAACAGATACGTGCCGTCATCAAGCGGATAATATTCATACGTGCCGTTGTTCGCCAGTTGCGGCGTTTGAGCCGTGCCGGCAGAATCCATTTTCACCATGCTGGTAACAAAGGTAAAAACCGAATCATAATCGTCGATTCCTGCGACTGTGTATTGTACTGCACCATACCGGACCGTTTTTGCTCTGACTGCTGTATTCGGCGGCTCATTCCGGTCGGCAATATACAGTGAATCGGTGATGGACTGCTTTGCTCCGCTGCGGTCCTGTAGTGCAAATGCGTAGGTGTTCCACCCGGTATCGGCCTGCGCGGGGGAGCCTGAGTATTCCGTTTTCCAGGCTGTTCCGTCGGATACGGGGCCTGATGCCTGCATCCATGAAGGACGCAGGGCCCATACCAGTGTCAGGCTGTCGTCGCGGTCAATGTCCGACGCGGTCACTATCGCTGAAAAAGCAGTGCCTTCATACGCGCTGTCGGGAAATGTGTTTGAAACAATCGACGGTGCGTCATTAACGTTGACAACAGTAATTGCGGCCAGGAGCGAGTCGACCGCGCCGCTGTCGTCGGTCACCACAAGCGAAACCGTGTCGATGCCGACATGCTCGTTGAGCGGTGTGCCGGAAAGCGTCCCGCTGTTGTCCATAGTCAACCATGCCGGCAAACTGACTGCAGTGATCGAGGCACTGTCACCGGCATCAGGGTCGGTAACCTTGACCGATGCTGAATACAGGCTGTCTTCAGTTGCCTGCAAGGCACCGCTAACGGCAGCGACCGGCGGATCGTTGACATTGATAACAGTGACGGTAAACGTATCGCTTGTTGTACCGCCCCGGCTGTCGGAACAGGCAATAATGAAATTGTGGGCGCCGACATTTTCATTGGAGGGGGTCCAGGAGAGTGTCGCATTATTCAGTGTGGCGCCTGACGGTGCGCTGGAAAGAGCGCAGGCAATCGAATCGGCATTCTTGTCATAAGCAGAAAACGAATAATTCCAGATGGAATCCTCACTGATCGAGGTGTCGGGTGATGCCTTCAGGGTTGGCGGCGTATTGAGAATTTCAACGCTGTCGTGGACCCGCTGCGAAAGATTTCCTGCCGCATCGGCAAGCTCGGTGGCAAAATACCACAATCCCGGTTGTGAAGTGTTGTCGATTACAAATGAGGTGTCGGCATACTCCCCGGCGAATCCGGTACTCATGTCGGTGACTGCGGCGCCGAAATTCCAGGTAATATTGATCCTGTCGGCATTGCCGATAAGGGTCGAGTCTATGGATAGCGTACATGCAATAGAGCTGTCGCCGATACTTGCCAGAGAGACAGTCAGGTTGTTATCGGGGGCAAGACAATCGGTGAGCGCGACTGTATCTATTGCCGCGGACGACCAGGTGCCGGCACTGTTTTTTGCAAAGAGAGCGACAAACAGGTCCTGCCCGCCAGTCGGCGTCAGTGCCAGCTCCAGCGACGTACTGGAGGCCTCGACGGTTTTGATAATCTCTCCTGCGGCGGGCGCGGCCGGGGGCGCCGTCAAGGACCCGCAGACCTGCACGCTTTCAACATCCGTGCTTGTCGATGCTGTCCAGCTCATGACGACGGTTGAACACGAAGGCGTGGTGTGGCTTACGCCGGTAACCGGTTCCGGCGGCTGGATAGTAATATCGAATTGTTCGGACGTTGTATAGCTTGGCGCCAGTCCTGATTTATAACCCTTTGCCTTCAGTGTTGTTGACGATGAAAGGGTGAGTGCGGATGAGTAAAGCGATGAGGTTTCATCCGGCTCGGAGCCGTCAAGGGTATAGTATATCGAGGCGCCTGCTGTTGCACAGCTCAGTTCGACGGTAATTGCGGAATCAAAGGGGCCGCCTGCGGGGTTGACAACCGGCATGGCAACGCCGCTTCCCGCAGAAAAAACGGAAAAATGCTTAACAAACAGCGTGATGTAATGATTAACCGAATCGATTTCCGATTCGACACCTTCCCATTGCTGGAGAGAATCATTGAACCAGTAGCCGTGCAGCTCTGAGGGCGCGATCCCTGCGGATGCCATTCCGGCGGAATCGTATGCCACTTTCAGTGCAAGCGGCGAATTGAAATGAAGGCCGTCGGGCGAAAGGTCGAATGCCTTGTCAAGCATCTGCGCGCCGGCATGGGCCGGTGCCGTTCCGGAGGCCAGGTATTCCACGCCGATTGTTACCGAGGATGTGCAGGCATCGGCCGGTATGGAGAGGCTGTCTCCCTGGTCAAGAACAATTTCCGTAGCGGTCCCCGGTGTTTGTGCATATTCCTGCGTAATTGAATAGGTTTGAGTGGTAACCGCACTGTTTGCATATCCGTTTTTGGTTCCGACGGCTTTGAGGGTTGCGCTCGACGAGATAGTTATGGGGCCGGTATACAGTGTTGACAATTGTGTCGGCGTGGCGCCGTCGGTGGTATAGTATATGGATGCATTGCCGGTATTGCAGGTAATCGTGATTGACTGCGAGCCGATGTAGCTGCCTCCCGGAGGAGACACTGCCGGCGAGGCGACCGTGCCGAGAACTTCGCTTGTCGTACCGGTATCCTGTGCGTCGGTGTGTGCGGCGCTCCACAATCCCGATGAGTCTTGTGCAAACAGGCCGATGTGGCAGGTGGTGGATTTCAAAAGACCGGTTATGGTATCCACCTGTATTGCGGCGCTGATGCGCGACCATTCGGCCCCGTCGGTGGTGCCGGAAGGGAAGACGCCGTCCGTCCGATAGCGTACCATGACCGACTCGGCATCGGTTGAGACTGACGGGGTCCAGGAGAGCGCGATCGATCCGGTATCGACGATGGTTGCGAGCAGCGCGGTCACATTTGCGGGTGCGGTACGATCGGGGGTTTTGACCGAATCGCGTGCGTCGGCGGCGGCCGCACTCCAGTTATCCGCACTGTCTTTGACAAATGCCGCATACCGGTATTCTGTTTTTTCAGCCAGGCCGGTTGCCGTATCGACGGTACGTGAAGTCCCGTATGAATTCAGCAACGAACCGTCCGTGGCAGCCGCGGGCCACGTGCCGTCCGTCCGATAGCGTACCATGACCGACTCGGCATCGGTTGACGATGATGCTGTCCATGAAATATGCACCGAGTCGGCATTTATGTGTGTTGCGGCAAAAGATGAGACGTTTTCCGGGGATGTTTTATCCAGAGGTGTTGCCGCAGCGCACGCGGCCGCCGCGGTATCCGCCCAGTTGCCGACTGAGTCGCGAACACTCAGGCTGAAATAATAGCTCTGTTTGGCTATCAGGCCGCTGATTGTATCTACTGAGTCGGTGAGGATTCGAACAATGCCGCCGAGAGCGGAAAGGTCATACGCACTGTCGGGGTAATCGGTGGTTTTGTACCAGATTCCCACAGAGTCGGCGTCGGTTGAATCGATTGCCGAGGGGTTCCAGGAAAGCACGACCTTGTCGCTGTCGATTGCAGTAGCACTCAGGGTCATGTCGTTGTCGGGAGCAAGCGTGTCCATCACCGCGGCATATCCGGTATTGCCGAATGCGCCGAGATTGATCCGCCCGCCGTTGGGCGCCGGTTCGTTTGCATAAGAGAATGACGGATCGCCTGCATCAATACACGGCGAACTGTTTGCAAGGCGCAAATCAGGCGGCGTGCCCGAGGGATCGATATACTCCGGCGTCTGGAGTGCCGTGTTGCTGCAGTGGGCCAGGGCGTCCACACTGTCCGCGTCAACGGGTATCGTTGAACCGCCGTCATAGTACCCGTAATCCGCTATCGCGCTGCCGGAAAAGGAGTTGTATGCAACGGTACCGAGCCTGGCATACTCCTCATAAATACCATAGGAATTGCCGGAAAAAATATTGTTAATTGCTTCAACACTGTCGGCCCCGGTACAATAGATACCACAGAAGTCGTTAGCATGGAATGTGTTGTTATATATCCTCACACTGTCGCTGTAATATTCGAGCGCAATTCCGATAGAATCAAAAGCAAATATATTATTGGTAATAGTCATATTATATGCTCCGTGCGCGTTAATACATTTGCGAATATAGTAGAACCTGCAATTGCTGACTGTACCATCACCGGCATACTCAAAATACAGACAGGTATACTCGATATTTTTGAACAGAAAACCGTCAAACCGGCAGGCCCGTCCGGAAATCGAGAACATGTCCGCTGCACTGTCGCCGTCAAGAACGGTCGGGTATTGCGCGGGGTCCCGTTGGGAAAAATCACCGCTGTAACCTCCAATGACTGTAACACTGTCGGAACTGATATACAAACCGGCAACGCTGTCGTATTCACCGCCGGCAAAGCGGATGCTGTCGTTGACAGCAAGGTTCTGGAAAGCTTTATAAGCGCTGTCAAACGGCGCGGAAATGCTGCCGTCGCCGCCGGCCGGGGCCGCTGCGTTTACATACCATACAGGTCCCAGGTAGACGGGGGTTGCCGAATCGGTTGCGAATGACGGGATGTCGTCCCAGTTGCCGGCCGAATCCCTGACAGTTATGCCGAAGTAGTATTGTGTTCCCTTGGTCAGCCCTGTAATCGTGTCTTCGGTGACAGAAATTGCATACATGGCCGAGCCACTGGCATTGGCGTCAAACGCGCTTTCGGGGGGAGTGGTTTGCGACCACCAGATGCCCACCGAATCAGCGTCTGTGGAATCAACTGCAGAGGGGTTCCAGGAGAGTCGCACCTTGTTTTCCCCGGCCGCGGTTGCGGTCAGGTTCATGTCATTGTCGGGCGGGGCCTTGTCGAATGGTTTTGCCGTGTCACATGCCTGGGAGTTTGTATCGGCCCAGTTACCGACCGAGTCGCGGACCGTCAGGCTGAAATAATAGACCAGTTTTGACTGCAGGCCTGTTATTGTATCGATCGAATCATCAAGCGTACGGACAATCCCTGCAAGCGCGGAAATATCATACGCGCTGTCGGGATAATCGCCGGTCTTATACCAGATCCCCACACTGTCCGCGTCGGCGGAGTCGATTGCCGAGGGATTCCATGAAAGCCTGACCTTGTCGCTGTCAATTGCCGTAGCGGTGAGGGTCATATCGTTATCGGGAGGGATTTCATCGGAGATAAAAGTCCAGTTGGTATTTCCCCCCGCGTCGCGGCAGTTGACCGCGGTCCCGGACGAAACGTGTGCCCGGTTATTCGCGATCACTGCATATTCGGCATTCAGCGTACCGGCAACCGCCAGGGTACAGGCGGTTGTCGCGTTAAGGTTCAGGGAGTCTCCGGATTGTCCGCTGATGTTACAGTCCCCGCCCACACTGATTTTTGTATTGTCAAAGTTCAGCATGGTTGTACCGGTACCGTTTTCCAGCGTAAAATCTCCCACGGTCGTGATCGAGAGGCTGTTCATATCGAGTTGGCCGCCGCTGGCGGCAAAGCTGTCGCAGATCAGGTCGTTTGTGTACAGCCACACGGTGCCGGACCCGGTATGATACACCGGCGGCAGCGTGTCGGTGGGCGGTCCTGCGATCGTATCGATACCGCCTGCTTCAGATAAGTAAAGCCCTGCTCCGGTTTCGAAATCGCAACTGTCCATCATTGAAAAATCCGCTTTTGACGTTATCCGAATCCGGTTGTTGCCGAAGTCGCAAT
>WJKA01000252.1 GCA_014729375.1 Chitinivibrionales bacterium | reverse complement strand
GTTGATCGGGAAGATTACGGGGGTGGGGGGCTGGCCGTTGTCATTTGCCAGAAACCATTGGTGATTATTCTTTATATGTTGATATTCAGGCTGTATTCCGGCATACTCACATATATATTCAGGAATATCCAGCCCGTTTACACCAATATCCAATCCCGGCCCAGGCTGGTTTAGCTTTACAGAAAGAGAATTGTCAGTATCGTATATTCTATTGTCTTTTACCGAGATCAAGCTTGATCCTTCGTCGCAATAAATATTAAAAAACATAGTATATGAAGAGTTGTATTTGTGCATATTATAAATACAGTTGCTGTCAATAAAAGAACCGGGGTTTCGTGATAATGTATATATCCCACCTCCGTCTTCCATAAAAGTCATGACTTTATGGATTTTATTTGCGCGCACTACGTTTTCACGACAAGGGGTTACCCAGACATCCCAGCCCCATCCAAAAGCCAGGCCGGAATAAGGAATATCAAAGACTTCGTTATGTGATATTGTAACCCCTTTTGTATATCCTGACTGCACAGCTAAAGCGCCTGTATATTCCTGTCCGATTTTGGTAATATAATTATTTGAGATAGTATTATACTGGGTCAGCCTTTTTTCATTTGTAAGCTTAACAGGGCTTCCCGGCTGCCAGGTCTGGTCGCCTTCTATAATTGAGTCATGCGTTTCACCTTCTGCAATACCATTGCCGGAGATGTCATAAAAAATATTTCCTATTACTTCGTTGTAATGGCATCCATAATGAAGGGCCAGGCCGGTCCCGCCAAGGTGACGAAAAACACATTCTTCAAATTTACAATATTCTGCGGAGTTCAGATAAATATTGCCAAGCATCATGTGGTACCATACATATTGTCCATCTGGAGTTGCCAGCCAGGTATAATCTTCTGCCTGAACTGCAATATGACCTTTGTAGCTCGGTCTCATAAACCCGGCATATTCAAATATAATGCCATAAAATTCAATATTTTTTACGGGATTCTCAAATCTGCTTTCGTCATAGATACTATCGGCTTGTGGCTCAATTTTGATAAGTGTATCAAGATATGGAGCAATAGCGATATCTGTAGATAAATCTTCGCCATCTCGTGGCATATAGTAAACTTCCTTTGCATTAATATCAGTACACCATTCTCCTTTCATATCTATAAAATCAGGTGAATTTTCAAAATGAAAGGGTTGGTTATTCTCGCGTCTCGGCCAGGGCCGGTAAAAGACGACATCTCTTTCCTCAGGTTTTATAGCGATTAATGCTATATCTCCCAACGTGGCGAAAGTATCAATTCGCATCCAGTTTCGTTCCCATTGCATTTGAACGATCATTTCAATCTGCTTTAAATTAGTCCAATTTTGAATATTTGAACTGGGAACCTCAATTATTCGACTGACTTTATCCCATCTGGTTAACCTTAAATAGTCTGTGTTTCCATTTCCCAGGTAATAGTCATGCTCATCTCGTTGAGTCAAGTTTGGGTGACGTGCACGTATGCAACGCTTGCCTTTTACATACAATTGCCTGAATCCTTTTGGATCAAATCCAAGTGATGCCCACGAAGCTTTATACACATTGTTTCCTATGGATTGCCATCCGGTTATTGGTTTGCCTCCGCTGATTGAAACGGTATTGGGAGTTTGGGCTTTATATATTATTTTGTGATTATTAGTTCCTCCGTCATTTTCGTCAAATCGCAACGTACTGGTAAGATCATATCTTCCAGGAAGAAGAATAACTTCGATATCTGCTGTCATATTTGCCCGGATAGTCCTGACAGTCTCTTTTGCTTTCTCAATTGTTTTAAATGGCTGTTCAGAAGTTCCGTTGTTATTATCGCTTCCATTAGGTGAAACATAATAGATAGCCATCGGTTGAGATAATGCAATTGAAAAGTAACATAATATTGCTAAAGTGACAAATAAGTTTTTTTTCCTATAATTCATATTATCATTCTCCTAAGTTAAAAATTTGTTATTTGGATCTGTTTTTCATTGCTAAATATAAATATTTTATCGATTTGTTTTATAATCTCTTGATTCCATATTTTAAATTATTTCTTATAACGGTTGATGAATTAACAGAAAATTACTTAAAAAATAGATGTCTATATTCTTGATTTAATAAGTCTTCACTTAAATGAATATGACATGGTAAACAGATAATACCAGTGTTCAGGAAGAGCAAAATTTTCTTCCCATTCGGGATTGCCATTCCAGTCCGGAAGTCTTGTATGATCTCGGGCAAATTTACATCCTATTCCCAGGTGTTTGCCAATACTTCTATGCGCGTGTACGGCAAATTTAAAATTATCATGTTCTTTATACTTTCTTTTAAGGCTTTCAACTTTTTCCGGAGTCCCGATGAGTCCGAAACTTTCTACAATATCAGAGGGAACAGGATATCCAGCCCAGTCTATATCCTGTATACTTGTTGAGTGAGGCCATTCGTAATATTCAAATTCTACTGCCAGCACATCCAGTAGCTTAAATGTGGGGAAATTAAAGCCGATCATTACCGGTATTCTCTCTCTTATTTCTTTATAGTATCTTGTGTCATTCTTAATCCCCAAAAGTATCGCTTCGCCATAAAGTTCCAGATCATTTTCACCGAAAATATCCGATTTGATAAATCCTTTCGGATCAAAATTAAATCGCGCCATTAACTTTTGACCGGCAAAGGTATAATAGGTAGTATCTCCGTCTTCGATATAGAAATATTTCTCAATATTTGCTCTTGTTGTTGAATCTGTAGTGAGCGCCCATTCAGTTAATTTTTTTTCTCTCCTAGATTTATCTGAGAACGGAGTCGTAAAACTCTCTTGAATTGGCAATATCCTCCATAAGCTTCCGCCAACACCAATCTCGAAAGTGTTAAAAATAGTATAGCTGGCTATATACGTTAATGAAAAATCAAAAAATGGATACTTTTCAGTTTCACTTGAGAATATTATATCCTGTTTTAAGCTCTCGAATAAAGTGCTGCTGGCTCTGATCCCGAGCACACTGGGAAAGCCCTCATAGATAAGGCATGGATAAAGCTGTGTCCTGTACATGTAGTTGCCGAAGGTTTTGCTGTTTTGAGAATAGATATAAGGGAAATAGCCGGCATGCAGGCTTAGCGGCGGATTTTCAATATTGCCTAAATCATATTTCAGGTAAGTATTATATATACCAAAAAATCCACCTCTGGCTTTATTAATTCCGGGTCCTTGAGAACCAATAAATTCTGTTGGGCCTGCATGAAGATCAAAAGAAACAGCACCGCCTGCTCCCGCAAAGACTTTCATCCGTTCATTGAACTCAAGTTCCAGGTTGAAGTTAATATCCCAGGAAGTCATAACTTTTTTTGTCAAGAATTTTGTAGAATGCAATATATTTCCACCCTCAAACTCCTCAGGCGCATACGCTTTATGAATTTGACCGATATGGACATTTGATCCGCCGCTAAAGCTCGCTTCTATTTTTTGTTCTGTTGTATCATCATCTTTGCTTTCTGCGAATGCTGCAAAAAATAGCGACTGGCTTAATAAAAAAACAGCGAGAAATTTGAAGGATTTCATGATAAGCGCTCCTTATTTTAATTGAAATATATAATATGTTCGTTAACCTTTTTCCCCTCAAACAATTAACGCATTTTTTTCAATGGGCTAAAATGAATGAGAATATTTTTCTTTTATCTCATCCTCTTTGCCGCGTAAATGCCAGAGGGTTTAATGCGCAAACTGCCATGCGGGTACCATTAGGATTACCTGTTCGATGATAAAATAATAATTTACTTCACCAATAAGTGCTTTGTAATCGAATTTTTATTTTTTAAAATACATACCTGTGAATCGTTGATCTTATTTGAAGTATATTCCGGATTATTGGCTCTGATTCTTTTGCCCTGAAGGTTGAATATCTCCTGTTTTGTATTCGCCTTATCAGACATTGCAATGTGTGAAATTTTATGCCGAATAGCCGTTGACGTATCCGCAAAAATCACCACATGACACGATCCGCCCCCAATGGGATCGATACTTCGTCCCATGCTGGTTTCGAACCAGAATTTATAATCGACGACTACATCGCCGGTTTTGTCGGGGGGTCTGACCAGAAGCGTATCGAAAATGGTGTCGGTCGTGGTAATTTCGGGTTCACCGGTAAAGCCCTCATCGATTGAAAATTCCCAGTGGTAGTATGCGGTTTCTGCTGGCATGAGACCCCGTGCAACAGCGCCGAAATATACCGTGCCGGTATCCTCAAATATGGTATATGCACAGATATCGTCATCAGGGCCGGGGCCCACAGTAATCCAGTCTGCTTCAAGCGGGCCGTAATTTTTCCGCGCGCCGAATACTTCAGGCGGGATTACCATCAATGCAGACGGCGATGAGGGAAGTACCCATTGAATCGATGCCTTTGAGGTCGAACCTTTTTCCCAGTAATAAAACCTGAACTCATGAGGGCCTTCACTGAGTGTTGTGGTAACAGAATAGCTTTCCACCTGCGGGATACCATCAATGCCAAGCCCCGGATCACGGGCCTCATCAAGGGTCTGATATAAAAACACGCTGTCGGGTTCACCAGTGAGCAATTGATCGTCAATCATGATAAACATGCCTTCATTGGCGCCGATTACGAAAGTGTAGGTTCCGGATTCCGGAACGACAAAGCTGTCGGCGACGCCTGCGACAAAATAGTTGTTCCGCGGGCCGGCATCATTGGGAATTTCGGAGGCAAATACGTTTTGCGGCTCCAGAAGACCGGGAACACCAATATCATAGACCGAATCGATCCAGATTTCGGTACTGTCATAATACGGGACTGTGCCGTCTATAATGGACTCATACGCTTCAGCACGATACCAGAGACTGTCAAAGGATTTGCCCAGAGCAGTTTCAATCGAATCTTTTTCGGCAATGTACAGCCTGATCGATCCGCGTGCAGACCAGGAAACAAGCAAAACGAGAAGAAAAACAATCATTTTTGCCGAATTCATAGTTGTTCTACCCTTATCTGGCACTATATCCTGCCATAATACTAAAATACAATAAAGTAACTGTAAGTGTTTGAAATTGCCAAGAAAATGTTTAATATACTGAACGAGCGTACAAAAAACTAATGGTTAAGATTTAATACATTAAATTATATTCTATAACAGTTTGATAGTTGGGCCGCGATTGAGGACACCTGGTTATTTTTCATCTATATGACTGCAGCATAAATACAGCCGGTATTCCGGCGAAGTTTCACCTCAAACCGACGAGACGCTTCTATGTATCTGGAGATACTGGATGCTGGATAATACAATGACCGGCCTCAGTTATCTGTCCTGGTTGGAGGGGCAGTTTTGTTAGAGCATCATTGCCTCGAGATGCGCGCAGGCTGCCCGGGCCAGGCCGGACACAGTATATCCGCCTTCAAGCAATGAAACCATCCGTCCGTTGCAGTGGTCATCGGCAATTTTCTGCGCCATCCGGGTAAGCGTGTAAAAACCAGAATCAGAGACCGAAAAGCATCCCAGGCTGTCATCCTTGCGGCTGTCAAATCCTGCTGAAATGAGCACAAAATCCGGGCTGAATTGTTCCAGTTTCGGGAACAGGTGGTGTTCCCAGGCCGCGATCATGTCTTTGTCACCGGACCTGCAGCCAAGGTGCACATTGATATTGTACCCTTTGCCCGCGCCGTTTCCTTTTTTGCCCGGATCGCCGGTACCGGGGTACGCGCGCTTGTCATGGGTTGAGAAAAAGAGAACAGTGGGGTCTTCGTAAAACGACGTTTCCGTGCCGTTGCCGTGGTGGTAGTCCCAGTCGATAATCAGGATATTTTTGTGCCCGAGTTTTTTTTGCGCGTACCGGGCTGCAACAGCGACATTGTTATAATAGCAGAACCCCTCCATATGCCCGGCATTTTCCGCATGATGTCCCGGGGGACGGATTGCGCAAAATGCATTGCGCACAGTGCCCTCACTGACATTTTTTACGGCTGCAAGGGCGCCCGCGACCGCAAGCCCGGCAACCGCCCCGGTTTCAGGAATGCCTTTTATTTTATCGATATGCTCTTGTGTGTGATTATACAGAAGGCATGGCGAATACGTATCAAGCGGAGAAAGCGGGACCACCCGCGTGTCCAGCCCGCGCTTTTTCATCTCTTTGCGTATCGCAATCAGCCGTTTTGGGGATTCCGGGTGGCGTTTGTAAATTATATGGTCAAGGCACCGCTTGTCATATACAAGGCCCGTGTGAGACTGCGCCTGCTTGTCAGGCGTCTTTGCTAAAGACATGCTCCATCTCGACACAATACCGGCAAGCGTTGCCTGAAATACGCGTTCAGTAAATATTCGTCTGCTGATTCTGTCCATAATTCGGGTACATTAAAAATACACTATGCTACGGAAGTTCACTGCACGGGCGCCCTGTATGGCCGATACGTTGAAAAAATGGCTCTGCAAGCCGAAGCTAAAAGCGAAGGCTGCTCGTGTGCTTACTCTTACATCAGTTTCTCCGGATTGCAGAGCCATTTTTTCTTATGTGCAACCCGCGTGCATTTCTGGCAGATATATTTTGGTGCGCGGACGATTTCGGCAAGGTCACCAAGGTTCTCGGCAATCTCTTTCTTTTTCCATTTGCAGAGGGGTTTTGCTTTGTCTTTTGCCATGATTTTCTCCTTTTTACCAATATACATGATATCATGTATTTTTGAAGGCACTTCTGAAAATCCGTTGTATATGGGGTCCTGCCTGGATTTGCAGCGAAAGGGTTACGGTAGATTAACCAGGAGCCGAAAGGGATTATTTGCCGTTACCGGCAGGTGCGGTGCCCTGGTCTCAGGGGGTTTTCTTAAGGTCATTCACCAGCGCTTGAATAGAATAGAGACCGGTACCGACTTCGCCGATAATTTCAAAACCGCTTTCATGAATGCCGTCATGTTCACGGGTTTTTGTCCAGCGTTTTTCGGCAATGATTGTGATTGCATCGCCAAGAATGCTTTCATCGGGAAGAAGGATTTTAAGGTCAATCATTTTTGTGTCGGGTATTGGCGATTCATGAATAATTCTGATACCGCGTTTTGAAACGTCGAATACCGAGCCGATGCAATTACCGGTCTTGTCTTCATACACTTTCAGATAGTGCGAGCATCGAATCCGTTCATACGCGCGCTGGTCTTTCATGGTCTGAGCTCTTTTTTTTAAGTTCGGGTTTTAATTTAGATAATAAATACTTTGATAAGTATTGTCAATAAATATGATCACTCTTGTCCAAAATAGAACGCTAATGAAGCTGATCATGCTGATATTCGCTGGTCAGAAAGGTACATTGTGATGATGAATTCACCACTGAGTCACAGAGTTCACAGAGAAAAATATCTGATTTTCAAAGAAATAACTGCACCTCTCTAAATCTTAAATCTCAGTGTCCTCTGTAACTCTGTGGTGATCTTCTGTTCTTACTACCTATCAGCGATAATCGGCCAGATTAGCGTCATCGGCGTCCAACAATCAAAATAATTGTATAACGTAAACTACGATTCAATTACGATAAAAAATCGGGCTAT
>WJKA01000251.1 GCA_014729375.1 Chitinivibrionales bacterium | reverse complement strand
GCCTCGCTATTACGCACCGGACAGACGGGCCAGCCGTCCCCCGGGTCGTGTCATATCGTCAAAGATCCTTCTTTCTGCTTCCGTGTATCATATTCGGGATGGTAACATCAATCGTCAGAACCGATTCGAAACGCATCACCATTCTGTCCCCTACCAGGGTTCCCTGGTAGGGGATTTTTTTATCTAATTCTAGAATCCGGCCAGCGGCCGCCCCCACCCGGCCGCTGGCCGGGTTAAGGTGTTCCTTCCTCTCGCACATCTTTTTATAATAAAATCCTATCTATTATTTCTTTCACCTTTTCCATTTTCTTCGCCCGAGGATTCTTCCTGTTTTTGTGCTGCTTTTTTCCCAAGATCCTCAATGTATTGTTCCATATCCTTAATAGATTGCTTTTCAACATTTTCGATTTTTTTGAGATATTTTTTATATATATTGTCGATATCTTGAATTACATTCGGAAAAACATGCGTGAAAGTCCCCAGTTGTGGCCCTATTGCAAACATATCAGTTTCTGACCCCACCCCTGGTGCTACTTCTGCTCTTTTTTTAGCCCAGTAAGTAGATAAAAGTGATTGAGGAATTGACGCATTCTTTGTATAACCATCAAACATAAATTGAGAATTTGCATGCCAGCAACCTGCTCCAATAGCAGCAAACCCTATATCACCTTTACATTCAACATTGCCATTTTCTACCGTATAAATATGAGGTATTGCTACTGAAGCATCCCCATCATTTCCAGTAATTATAGCTCCAATATCCCTCCCATATAATTCAAAATTAGACAACTTTCTGCATATATTATCTACAAGACTCGGAGACAGCTCATTTTGTCGTCGAAGAAAAGTATCTTTATTCAAGTTTAAGGGAAACAGTATTTTTTCTTCTGCTTTTTCTAATTTTAAATTAAAGTATTCTTTCGAATACATATCTACAACATCTTTAACTTTCAACCAAATATCGGGTGTTTTGTCAATATGATCTCTCACTTTTAGCATTACATTTTGATATACTTGGCTATGAATACCAATATCTCCAGCTATCATCAAAGCAATCGAAGAAGTGAACTGTTTTATTTTGGGTTGAGGTGGTTCAAATTGAACATCACCGGCAGTTAACATTCTATCTGAAGCTCCAAGAATAAATGAATTACCACTTATAGACGCAACGCAAATTGTCATTGAAATATCCTCCTATTCATTATTTATCTACCAACATATCTATACTTACATTTAATGCCTTTGCTATTTTACTCAATGTCCCTATCCTCGGATCTGTTATACCTTTAGATTCAATTTTTATTATGGTGTTATATGAGACATCGGCTTTTCTTGCCAAAGCTTCCTGAGTAAACCCTGCTTCACTTCTATATTTCTTTATGTTTTCTGCTAACATAAATCTCCTTGACTTTATTGTATTATTATACTAGTATAGTTATACAGGTTGTTGAATCCTTGTATTTCCATTAATTTTTACTATTTTAACTCTATTTTTATACAAAGTAAACATGTATCCATATTTACGACCGTATACCGAGAGAATTATAGCTGGCTTAATTTTATGGGTTATTATTGAAGTTATTTTGCTAATAAAGGGGGTAATTTTATGCGTTGCGCAATATATACAAGAGTTTCTACAGATAATCAGGTAGAAAAAGAGTACAATTCATGTGAATCACAGCTTGAGAAAATACAATCTTTTATAAAAAGCCAAGACAAAATGGTTGTTTATGGTGAATATTCTGATCCGGGATACACGGGAGCTAATCTTGAGAGGCCGGGGTTGCAGAGGATGCTGCGGGATATTAGAGATCCCGGATATTTGCCTTCGGCAAAATCCGGGATGACACATGGGGGCGGGAATGACGGCGTGGATATGGTTATTGTTTATAAGATGGATCGGCTTACTCGTTCCCCTAAAGACTTCTACCACCTTATTGAGCTATTTGAACAACACAATGTTGGGTTTATATCTGTGACTGAACGCTTTGACACCTCCACCCCATCCGGCAGGCTTCTGAGAAATATCATGCTTACCTTTGCCCAATTCGAACGAGAACTTGCCTCAGAACGAGTGAAAGACAAAATGCACCAAAGGGCTCAAAAAGGTATGTGGAATGGTGGAACTATACCTTTTGGCTATAAAACCATGAACAAAAAACTTGTTATTAATGACTACGAAGCAACTATTCTCAAAAAGATATATGAACTATACATCGAAACTGGGTCTCTTGGTAAAGTCTTGGTCTCTAGATTTAAAAACAGGGATGGCAAGCCATTCTCCAAAAATACACTTTATTACATTCTTCGCAATATCAAATATACAGGCAAAACAAAATATGGCGGGAAAATAACCGAGGGCATCCACCCTGCTATCATTTCTAAGGATATCTTTAATCAGGCTCAGGAGTTACATGGAATTAAAGACAAGTTAACTACTTTCAACAAGAAATATCTCTTTTCTGGGCTATTGAAATGTTCTGCATGTGACTCTAAAATGACACCATGCCATACAAAGAAGCAAAATAAGAACCGTAAGAACAAAAGACGCTATTACTACTACAGGTGCACCAAAACATTCCGGAATTCGTGGAATTCATGCTCTATAAGACAAGTAAATTCTGAAAGACTAGAAGATCAGATAATAAATAGCCTAGAACGGATATCTATTGATAAGCCATATGTCGATAGTTTGATCTACATGCTTAATTCAAACAATTCGGGTGAGCAGTTCGGACACGAACCACGAGAAAAACCACTTCTCTTTGATCCAGATACTTTCAGAAATACCCTGCAAGCCTTCATTAAAGACTTCTCTAAATGTAAGGGGATAGAGAAGGTTTTGCTCATCAAAAAACACATCAAAAGCATCACGTATTCCAAAGAGGAAATCACGCTAAGTCTTTATTATAAAAAGATGTGTAAGGGGAAGGAACACCTTAACCCGGCCAGCGGCCGGGTGGGGGCGGCCGCTGGCCGGATTCTAGAATTAGATAAAAAAATCCCCTACCAGGGAACCCTGGTAGGGGACAGAATGGTGACCCGCCTTGGACTCGAACCAAGCGCCCACGGCTTAAAAGGCCGTTGCTCTACCGGATGAGCTAGCGGGTCATTAGCCTTTTATTTCGGACTCTTTTTCTTTAAGAGCGGTATCTATCTTTTTGATGTATTCGTC
>WJKA01000250.1 GCA_014729375.1 Chitinivibrionales bacterium | reverse complement strand
TCTTTACACCAGAGGCTTTTTGCTGCAAAATGTATTTCTCTTCTCGAGGCGTTCATTTCTTCTGGCAACGTCATTGCAAATTGGTGTTGTTCCCGGGTGGCAATTGATTTTCTGCTCATGAGTTTGAAACCGGATGTGGTTATATCAACAATATGACCGGCGGTTGTTCTTGTTATATTGTAATAAATTGGCAAATGAAAAACAAGATTGAACCTTTTTTCTTTTCGACGCCAGTTCCAGCCACGGTTTTTTCCGCCCGGAAAGATAAGCGAATCGATATAAAGAGGGGCCCGATTTCCGTCTTTTTGAGTACGCATTTTAATTGCCTGTTCTATTTATCTTTTCCATGCTTTCTATTTTTTTTGATATTGTGGTAAGCCTGAATTCGATGGAATTAAGAATCCAGAACTGAAAATGCTCCACTTTAGCCTGCTTATGCATCATCCAGATTATTTTGATCGAGACCATAAGAAGGCCCAGTTCAAGCGAAACCAGTGGCGGAAGGGGCATGTGAATTCCCGCGAGGTATCGAAGAAAGTCGAGGATAAACAGGGCCAGTATCGCCGCAATGAATATAAAATTGACGGTTTTGTCGACATTTTGTGAGCTTCTTCCACCAATCTGGCCAACGAGAGAGCGGATTTTTTCCTTTTCCGCGCGATAATGGTCAAGTTCCTGTCGCAAAGCTTCGGTTTCATTATCAGACATGCAGGCAACACCCTTTTCTTTGAATGTATTAATAAATGCTCAGGCGGGTCGAGCCGGTCATTCCGAATAACGCTGGTAGCTATCGTGTCCCAGACAAGAATACGACGTGATTCTGCTATTCGCCTGAATGACGCCGGAAATCGTCCATAGAGACCTGAGTAGTTACAGTGTTTTAATATAAATATCGGTAGAGGTGTTCAGGTTTGCGCTTTTGAAAATTAATATATTCGATCGCTATTGTCCAAAATAGAACGCAAATTACGCTGATCATGCTGATATTCGCCGGTCAGAATACTAAAAATTTAAAAAAAAACAGCGATAATCGGCCACATTGGCGTCATCGGCGTTCAACAATCAATATAATTGTATAACGTAAACTTCGATTCAATTAAGAAAAAAAATCGGGCTATATTCACTGCAATGTCGGTTATTTCCGATATTTCAATTTATTTTGGACAGTACTGATATTCGATATAGTGTTACTTTTCCGCTGTTTCCACAGATTTTATATTGGACCGCTGAATACGCTGTGCCAGGAGCCTGGAGAGAAAAAGTGCATAATGAGGCTTCTGCTTTATTGCGTCAATGAAATCTTTTTTCGAAACCTTGATCAGCTTGCCGTCCGCAGCAGCAATAACAGTGGCACTGCGACGGTTATTCAGCAAGAACGACATTTCACCCATAAAAACATCATCTTCAGATAAAGTAGAGACTTTTTTTTCTTTCACAAAAACATCATATGTACCTTTTACTATGTAGAAAAGAAAATTACCCGGGTCGCCTTCTTCGAAAACAATTTCTTTATTCCGAACCGGCTGCGGATCGATGTTGCTGAACAGGCCGGGGGTGATAAGTCCGAGGTTTTCCTGGTGATTGAAATCAAAGCGTACCTGGTTTCCCTTATCGTTAAAAACAAGGTTTCGGGTGAATTTTCTAGTTACCATAATGCCCCGTCCATGCGGTTTCATGCAGTTTTCCTGAGCGTTTGCATCGGCTATGCTTCGCCAGTCAAAGCCATCACCCTCATCGGTAATAACAAATCGTGAATGAGTGGGAGTAATTGTATAATCGAATGCAACAGCACGGCGGGCAACTGATGGATTTGCGCATTTTGATTCAATAAGCTCGGTCATGGACCCCCCCCGTTCCAGCCACGCGCTTTTTTCTTCATACGTGATGCCGCAGTTTCCGTGTTCGATTGCATTAAGCAGTAATTCGTTGAGTGAAAAATTAAGAAGGTCTTTCTGATCGACATCCAGGCGATTGCAGTTATAAAGAAAGTTGCAGATAAGGTTCGCATAACAGCTTGCCTCAACCGGATCATTGTGAAGATTGAACGACGCGGAAATATTCCGGATAATATCAGAACCTATTTCCCGCTGAAACAATATCCTCCTGTTGTTGTGAATGATATTCATCACGCGGGGAAGGTGCTTATCGAGTTCATCGCGGGTCAGAATAACGATAAAATTGGCATCCTTGATTCCGTCAAGTTTCTTAACCATGTCATAGTTGTTACAAAGGGCAATGATTCCGCCGTGAAGCAGCCAGGGATCTTTCATGATAATACCGAGCAGGGCAAAGACATCAAGATTTTTATCGGTAAAATTAACAAAAGAGAGTTCCGGCATTTCGGTGTTGAAATATTCAACCGATTCTTTGTATGACTGCAGCCGTATAAGTTCGAATGCTTCTTCGGGCACGGCGCGAACAAGGTTATGTATGGTCGCGTACAGTCCGTGATCGGTCCCGATAAAAGGGACTGGTGTCATTTTTTTGTCCTCCCACAAAGCCGGAGCTGTTTGGGCTGGATAAGCCACTCAAGACATCCGGTTCCTGCTTTGCATTTGCCGGTAAATGAAATGCAGCATGCGGCTGCTTTTTTAAACCTGATTTCCAGTGATGGCGTATTGCTGATCAAAAGGGATGCAAGCTCTGCCAGGTCGGGCATGTGACCGACGAGCAGGAGGCATTTTTCCTTCTGCACCTCAAGCCAGGAACAGATTTTTGACAGAGGGATTCCCGGAGCGAGGTGTTTATTCGTTTCGAGTGAGCACGCAGGTGCGATGACCGGTTGAATGATTTCTGCCGTTTGCCGGGCCCGGACAAGGGGGCTTGAAATAATTTTTGATGGTGTGCCGGCTATTTTTTTCAGCCCCAGAGCGGCGTCCCTTGTTTTCGAAATGCCTTCAGATGTCAATTCACGATTTTCATCGGAGGTGCTATTCGGCGCGGTGCGGTCTACTGCTATTCCGTGACGGAAAATAATTATTTCCATGATCTATTCTTTCAGAAAAGATTGTTATCGGACCATATGACTGCATTCATGCTTGAGTTTTTTATCATTAAGCAATTTCCATGCTTTTTTGAATTCAGCAACAGCCTTCGAGCGGTTATTACCCGTTTCTTTCTCAAGCTCTGCTGGAAAAGCAGCGTGGTCACCTGATGCGAACCGCTCAAGCGCAACATCCATGTCGTGAACTTTACCCAGCGCTGAGGTTATTGCGTGTAACCGTCGATACAGTTTCCGTGCCGGTTTGCCTGCAACCGGTGCGAAAAACTCTGCGTAGTATCGTTCCCGCCGGCAAAATTTCCGCAGCTTATGCATAGCATCCGGTGTTCCGCTCTTTATTAAATATGATTTTTTCTTCAAGCGTTTGTAAAATGATGCAAGCCGCGACAGACCGATATCTCTGTATCCGGCAGCCGTAGTGTGTTTTCTGCTGAGCTCGGAGAGTTCTATCCTATTGAAATACGCCATTTGACCAAGCATTGATTTCCATTCAGCGGAAACAAGAAGTTGTTGCAGCCGTTCGTGGCCCTGCGATTTTTGCTCTTCGAGCGAATGGATATACCGCAGCCATTGGTCGTTGTCTTTTCGCCGGGCGATTAGCTTTTTCTTTGTAAGAAAATCAAACCAGACATCTGCATCTCTGACCTGTCCCATTGTATTTGAATACCCGCGCAGCATTTCGTTGAGCTGGGGAGCCCGGGTTTCGGGAAAAAAGCGGCTCAGGAGCTGTAATGCAGCGCGATACCGGCGCAGTGCAACACGCAGATCATGAAGAAACTCCGGGCCAGTCCCTTCGAATGCGCCCTTCTGGTTGTCAAGGATTGTCCGGTACTGTGAAAAAAGTACGCGTTGTATTCCCGTTATAATGGTGTCCGACAAGCGTACTGCACCGTCAAAAAGGGATTTTCGTTTTGACAGGTTCTCCGCATGGAAGATAATTTTTGCCGGAAAGACCTCATTCCACAAATCGGCCTTTGCATTTGCCCGGTCACAATTGCCGTCGTACCATTGCTGCAAAACCACAACGCGACATTCCGGTTGTGCGCACTCGATGCTGCAGACCAGAGCATCCTGCATGTGGCTGTGATCAAGTCCGTCGGCAACCCGCAGAAACGCGGCCAGTTCTTTCACCCGTTTTGTAATTCGAAGGTTCGGGGCCGATTGCGCCTTTGCGTATTGATGAAGGGCAACGATTGATGCAACAGTGTCGCATTGATTGTCGGTAAAGCCTTGTATTTTTTTCTTGCGGATAATCTCTGCACCTTTTGTGGCGTGATTTTGACGATCGGCATGATACCCGATGTCATGAAGCCTGCATGCGGCTTCAAGGAGCCGCCGGTTTCTTCGCGATATGCCGAGCACACTTGCCGTTTCATCAAAAAGAGCCAACGCCAGACGGGTAACATACAACGAGTGGGGTGTCTCGTTATGGTTGAGCGTGCAGAGCCGGTCCAGTGCGGGCCGTATCATGGTTTTTCTGGAACGGGTCACGTTGAAGAATCGGTTGGCTTGTGTGGCTCAAACGTGGTTCGTCGCCGGTGCTTAAGCTGCCGGACAGCCTCGCATGCCTGCATGTAAAGGACTTCCTGGCTGCGGCTTGTTTTCCGCTTGTTTCTTCTCTCCGGTTTTCGATACAATCCATCAGGTGTAAGAACTCTGCCTTTTTCTTCATCGTTGAAATGAACTTCGAGTATCTGTTTCAGACGGCGTTTTGCAGCAGGGTCTTCCACTGGGACGAGGAGCTCGACCCTTTTATCAAGGTTTCGGGGCATCATATCCGCGCTTGAGATATACACATTTTCTTCACCACCATGCAGGAAATAAAATATCCGCGCATGTTCCAGAAAACGGTCGATAATGCTCAGTGCCGAAATATTTTCGCTCAATCCGGGCACGCCCGGACGAAGACAGCAGATACCGCGTATGTTGAGCTTGATAGTGACTCCTGCCTGTGAAGCTTTATACAATGCGTTGATAACACTTCGGTCGACCAGCGAATTCATTTTTGCCATGATTAATGCTTTCTGGCCGTGACGTTTTCTTTCGGCTTCGACCTCGATCATTTCGACAATTTTTTCCCGAAGGAACATCGGTGCAGCGCATATTTTGGTAAACGGCTGTGGTTGGGAATAGCCGGTTATTGCATTGAAAAACGAGGAAGCATCCGCTCCTTTATCTGGGTCGGTGGTCATATAACTGATATCGCTGTACAATCGGGCGGTGCTTTCATTGTAATTGCCGGTGCCGAAATGCAGATAGCGGATAATTCCCCGGCTTTCTTTTCGCACGATAATGCATATTTTTGCATGTGTTTTATAACCTTTAACACCGTAAATCACCTGTACGCCGGCCTGTTCAAGTTCATGCGCCCAGCCGATATTTCTGGCCTCGTCAAAACGAGCCTTCAGTTCTACCAGCGCAGTAACGTATTTACCATTCTGCGCAGCACGCTTGAGCGCGGCAATAATCGGACTGTGACGGCTTGTGCGATATAAAATTTGTTTTATCGCAAGAACGTCGGGATCATCCGCTGCTTCATCAATCAGCCTGAGCACCGGTTCAAAGCTTTCGTACGGATGATACAGCAACAGGTTTTTTCCGGTGAGCGTTGCAAACATGCTGGTCCTGGTATCAATCTGAGGAGATTGCTGAGGGATCCATGGTTTATACACCAGCTTTTCAAAACCATCAATGGTGGTAAGTTTCATAAAATGGGCCAGATTAAGCGGCCCGTCGATACAGTGCAGTTCTTTTGCTCCTGCATTAAGTCCTTTCTGGAGAAAACTGAGCGTTGTCTTGCTCGTTCCGGAAGCGACCTCGAGGCGAACGCAATCGCTGGTTTTCCGCGCGTTCAGTACATTTTCCATTTCGGATAAGAGGTCGGCTGCAGAATCTTCACGAACGCTCATATCTGCGTTGCGGGTAATGCGGAATGGCGTGTATTCGGCGACGGGTTCTCCGGGAAACAGACGTTCGATAAATGCACCGACAATATCTTCGAGAAGCATATAGTGATAGCCTGATTTTGACGGTATTGGAATAATCCGGTTGGTGTTTATACCAGTCGGGATTATTGCAAACCTGGGCTTAAGCTCTCCTGATGCCGGTTTGAGCCGAATGGCCATATGAATACTCAGATTCATGATTTGCGGAAATT
>WJKA01000249.1 GCA_014729375.1 Chitinivibrionales bacterium | reverse complement strand
TTCGCACTTCCCGGCGGTATACCTGGGGAAAGCGGCGAAAGCGGCGGCGCAGTTCGTCAAGCCCCTGCACTTCTACTTCAACAGGCATAATGCCCCCATGTCATATAATATGTACAGTGCCCAGAATAACGCCGCCCAAAACAATATCTTCAAAAACAAAAGCCCAATATGCTTCACGCCCACACTATCCCGTCATCTTCCTTCATCCATGCTATGTATTCATCCACATCGTCTATTTCCGCCGTCAGCCCCAACCGCTTCTGGCGTTCCTCGCGTATGGCTTCTTCGGATACCACCGGCAACAACCAACAGCGGCAGTTCACATGACGCGGCGGGCCTTCCACAACTGAATTGGAATGCTTGATAAGCGTCTGCGCCCGCTTCATGCGCGCCTGAGTGTCACCGCCTACAAGATTCGTCATCTGCTGACTATTCGCTATCTCATCAGGCGTCTGGCGGTACGACTCGTCAATGCTCACAATCTTTCCGTGGAGCGGGCCGCATAGTGGACATACTCTTTCATCCTGTGCCGTCTGCCACTTCTGCGCCGTGACAATGCGCGTCGCTTTCCACGCCAGCTTATTTCCCCTGGCAAAAATCCGCGTCACTTCTGTGGTAGCGATGCGTTGGGCGCGTTCTGGGCTGATGATTTTTGCCAACTTTGTGTCCAATGCCTGCTTGGGTTCACCCGCTTCAATCCAGTCCGCAATCGCGTCAATCGTCTGTTCCCGCGTTGTTTCGGAAATATCGTCCACCCATGAAAGCCGATAATCACGTAGGAATTTGATGGCTTCTTTGTTGAAATAATCCCAACCCATAAACATCTTGATGCTTTCCGGGAGCTGTTCGTATCCCGACTCGCCGCCAGCATGGATAAGTAATATCAATATTTCAGATATGGTATCCCATAGTTTCTTCTTTTCTTGTGACCAGAACGCATCGCCCGGAATGTTAGTCATATGTGTATCCGTATAGTGTTATATCCTTCTCATATGTTTTCGCAACGAAGTCGCGCACCCGTTTATCCATTTCACTGTAATGCTTGTGTTCCGTTTTTCGGTAGTGGGGAAGCGTCGCAGCCCTTATCCCCGTCAGGGCACACAGCGTATTGTAATCTTCCTGTAAGTTTTCAAAGCGCCCAATATAATTCGCAAATCGCGCACCACGCATGTGTGTGTGGGGGTGCTGCGGCGTGGCGTGCTGCTTGAAGTTTATCACCAGAAGATAATCGTACCACCTTTCAGCAGCGTCCAACGGGCTTTCTATAAATGGATAGCGATTGCCAAAATATGCACACAAACTCATGAACCTGTCCCACGGATTGCGGACAAAGCTGAAGATGAAATAATCTTTCAGGTCTTCGTCCGTCAGGTATTGCAGCCACCAAGCGTACAAATCCGACATATGATCGGAATACATAAACGGCCCAAGCTCGTCCTGCATCGCGCCCTTCAATATGCTCGACCCCGCCACTTTGGGCACTTTCATGGCAATCAATTTCTTTTTACGGTTGACATAAATTCTGCCTCTGTGATACGGATTGCGTAGATAATCAGCCAATCCATCACGGACAGGATTGTCAATCAGTTTCGTGGTGCGTGACACGGTGTCATCCATCGGCGGATTGGGATGGTTATTTATAATCATAATCATCCTCTTCGTACCATCTGCGCATGTTCCATCCCTTCAAAAAGACAGGATAACTACACAATGGGCACTCCTGGTTTTTGCAGTACACCATGTCCCAGTTCTCGCTTATAGCGGGTGCCCTGCCACAAAACGGACATGGCTTGACCTCATCTTCATATATATATTTGGTGGTCATATTCACTCCTAGTCTGCGACTTCTTCCAACACGCGCGCCTTCTGTTCCTCAAAGAACTCCGCAATCAACCGTTCCAGCCGCTTCTCCTGACGTTTGCGCCGCCAATCATCAGGTGGACGCCCTGCTTCAAAATGTTCCGCGTCAAACTGGAACTGCGGGGGGACGGACGGATTCTTCTCACGTTCTTCTTCTATCGTTTCCACATCCGCTTCCGGCAAATTCGCCACACCGCGCAACCATATTTCATCGCTCGGCAGCCATGTAATCTTACTGCCAACGTTCTTGAAGAACTCGCCAAGCGCGCCCAGATCAACATCGCCCGCCGGTGAATGTTCCATGCGTATGCCCTGGGCGTCCATGCCGTTCAGACGCAGCAACTTTTTGGCGGCAAACTTGGTATGTGTGTCACTGATGATATCCGCCGTGGCGTTGACGCTCATCGCCCAGAAGTCCGTGAGATCGCCGGATAATGCCTGTGTTCCTACGCGATCCTGTCCAAGATTCAAAAACTGTGCCAATGCGGACATAAGAATGCGTGATTCGTAGCGCCTGATGATTTTGTCCGTGTCAAAGTTGCGCTTGCCACCGGACGACACCAGATCAAACTTCCAGTCGGGTGGGAATACAAGCCCCGCCTGTTCATCGTTGCGCACATTGCGCACCAGCTTGTTAGCTTTGCTCGCATCGCTGTTGGCATTACTATCGTCTGTATCAGCGCCTTCAGGAAGCCAGATTGCAGGAAGGCCGGCCAGGTCGCGCTCCACGCCGATGGCTTCTATCTGCATCAGGTTTTTTGCATAATAATATGGTATCCATGCTGTGCGGAGGATAGAACGCCCCTCCGGGTTATTCTTCTCCACCCGCGTGCGGTATATCACCATCTTGTCAATAGGAATGGTGCGTGGCTTATAGTCCGGTGCCCCACTTTGTAAAAACGCCACCATGCCGCCCGCCTCGTCCAGCTCCCAACGCAACAATGTGTCCTGCCCGCGGAATGCAAACTTGCGCCATGTCATCCGTCCATCACGCCGTTCATACACAATCTCAAATGGTGCGTATCCAAACGGCAGCATCGTTAATGCTTCGACAATGTGGTCATTCCATGACCAGCTCATGTTCTTCTTGGCATCATTCAGGAATTCAAGGCGCGGATCATCCGCACCCTCATCACTGACATAATCCCACGATATGCCACGGATGGACTGCTCAATGGCCAGAAGCATCGCGCCCACTACGGGCGAATTAAGACGCATTTCATTATAGCGTTTGTATCCGCGCTTACCACGGAGGTCGCGTAAAAAGTCCTCCTGGATGCGCCCTGACCATTCGCTCAATCCGCTGTATCCTATTTCTTTTGTGTTCTTTGCCATAATCACCTCAATATTTCTTCCATCGGCTTCC
>WJKA01000248.1 GCA_014729375.1 Chitinivibrionales bacterium | reverse complement strand
CTTCCGTACTGCTCCGTGAAATCATCGCCATACCATTTGAAAATTTTCGACAGTACAAGCGTGTTTTCCATTATTCTGTTTCTGGAGGGATCGTTCAGAAATGCCAAAGCCGCCCCGGCAAGCTGCTTGTCGAGATTGTCACCGGTAAATGGCGTGTCTTTCAGTTCCGGGCACCCTTTTGATGCACAGACAACGGCAAAATGGATACGCGGCTCGGCATACTCCTTGCGGAGGATTTCATGCTCGATATGATCAAGAGAGACCGTGTTGCCGAACAACGGAACAAATTTTTGTTTCCACGGCCGGCGGATATCCCGGATCCCTGTTTCCAGCGGATAATTATTGAGAATCAGCACCACCGTATAAAAATTATACGCATTAATCAGGAATGCAATCTGATGGTTTTCGGACCATGAATCAAACGCTGAAGCGGTAACCGGTTCGAACTTCTTTTTTATCGTATCCACCAGCGGTTCTTCCAGCAGTCCTTTGTACGCCACGTTGCTGCTGCAAACATAGGTGTCAAGAAGTTTGCCGTAATCGGTATATGCGTGATCGAATGCGAATGTCGAGGAGATAATGAGCGCAATTCCTGAGAAAAAGAGAGAAAATTTCATGCGGGAGCCTCCTTTACTGATTGGTGTCATGCACGCTGAATCGGATTATGACTTTTTCGCCGTCGCGCAGCGGATTACCGGGCGCGAGCGTGAATTCAGGGACCCCGTCTGCAAGATCGCGCATCGTGTATCGGGCATTGCCGATTTTACCGCCCGGACAGCTTTGCAGGCATGCAATACAGCCGGATTTCCAGACAGGAATCAGTTTCCGGTTGCCGCCAAACCTGAATTCGGGTGTTGTGGCCGAGCGGTCGTGAAGTATATCGGTAATATCGAGCGTATCCTGCCGGCGCAGTATGAGAATATCAATATGAGATCCTTCAACTGTCTTGTCCGGCTCTGACGACCGTTTGCTTTTCCATTTTGTCCATGTTTCCCGGGTAAGATTATTTCCGGGTGTTGCACCGATTGCAACAAGCGAATCATGCACTGCACTGTCGGATACAGGAGAAACAAACAGTGCATTGCCCGCGGCTTTGCCGTCTTTAAAGACAATCAGATGATGGTTTTTCAGACCGCTACCGCTGTTGAATTGCCCCGGATGGAACACGGCCGGGATATCGATATACGAACGGCTTTTGTTGACTGCTGCGTGCGGAAAATGATAGCGCGCAGGCGCGGCTTGCTCTGCACATAGCCGGGTAATACTGAGGAAAACGACGGCCAGGCGCCATACTGTCATCATGAAACCGGAACCGCGCCGGACCGGTCGCTTCGGGATGGCTGTTGTCATTGCAGTTTTTCTCCGAAAAAATCTACTGATTGTTGTAAAAAATCACGTGTGTAATAATCGGTATCAACAATTGTGCCGTTCCAGACAGCGATATCGAGGTCGATAGTCCGGGGACCGTATTTATTGCCGGTCCGTATCCGTCCGAGGCGTTCCTCTGTTTTTTTCAGATATGTTCGGAGTTTGTCGCGGCCCAGGGGTGTTTCGATGAGAAATGCGCAGTTGACAAAATCCGGCTGGTCCGCATTGCCGACCGGTTTTGTCCGGAGCAATGGTGAACTGCTGATAAATACCTGTTCTTTCTCAAGGATTTTTTGCGCTGCCCCGATATTACGATACGCATCGATATTGGACCCCACGCCGATTATCACCCGGTTCATTATTTCCTTTTCGCTTCAATTTCAACAGAAACCGAGTCTGCAAACCTGAGCGCGTGCGGCTTATCAACCCTTACACTCGTCCATATCACCCGCTCGTTTTCCATAACAGAACCAGCAATTGACGCGGTAAGCTTTTCGAGAAGGTAATAGCGGGAATTTTCCACAAGGTTGACAACGCGATGCTTGATTTTCTTGTAGTCGAGCGTATCGTGAATGTCATCGGAATCAATTGCTTCAGATGGATCAAAAGTCATTGCAATATTGATAATAACATCCTGTTTTTTATTGCGTTCCCAGTCATTTGCCCCAACGATTGTTCGAAGGGCCAGGTTGGTGATATGGATCGTCGCTTTGCTTTTAATACATCCTGATGACATGTGGGCTCCTTGATTCAGGTCAAAATATATATCGTGCAATGAGCAGAGCGAATCATGAAAATACTGATTATTGTATTGATATACACATTTGTTCCGGCTGATTGACCGCATGTACCGGTATCCATCGTAAAAATTCCTTCTATGAACAGGCGGGGTGCACTGCAATGATTGCGGCTGCAGAAAAATATCGGAACGTATGACATGCAATTGTGGCCCGGGTTTTGCATTAATGATAGTAACGTATGTTTTTAAGGGAGGGCACAATGAAAATACAATTGCTCAAACTCGCCCAGGCTGCTGTTGCAGGAGGAATCGTTCCCGGAATACTGGTTATTGCTGTACTCCAGGCCAGTTTTTCAGGACAGCGACCGACCGGCGACATTCTGGAACAAGGTGTTGAAATGGCTGATCTGACATTTGACCGGGCCGGTACGGCTGATGTACCTGCCGGCAATCAATACGGCAGACACAGGGGGCACAGCGGTATCGAACGGATGACTATGCGGACAGCCCAACAATGCCGGTCAAAATGGGCCCGTTTTTCCAGCGGTCCAGCGCTGATAGAGCACGCGGAAATGGTTAAAAACGAACGGGGAACAGGAATAAAAAAGCGGTATATTGTATTTTGCTTTATAAATTAATACTGTTCAGAAAAATGAAACAGTCGACAAGCGTTTCAATACATACCGGGCACGCGAGAAAAAGGCGTTTCGGAATGAGTTATAGTGCGGCTATTGCTGATTTTTTTTATTTGCAGCTTTCTGAACAGCGAATATCAGCTTGATCAGGCGCAATGAGCGTTCTGTTTTTAACAGGCTGTTTATAGGTATCTACTCAAAAGGGAATTGTATATTGACTTCAACAGACATTTGCAGTGCTTACAAGCGCGTTACATTTGACGATATCCCGATATACATACATCCGGAATACCCGGACTGGTTTGTCCCCGGGGCACAGACAGACCGGCTGATTCGCTGTGTGGGTGAGGGAAATCCGGTTGAAACCGCGTGCCGTTTGTGCGCGGGGGACCGGGACCTGTCGCCGCTGTTTCTTGCAAAAAGCCTCGATTTGCTTTGTGCGCGCCTGAATCATCGCGCGACGGTGGAGTATACCGGGCGGGCAGGACACCATTCTCTTGACAAATTAAAGGAGTGCTGGATCCACATAACCAATCAATGCAACATGGCCTGCACGCATTGCATGTTTTCATCGACTCCCGGAAATACCGAAGCATCGCTGTCGCATGAGCGGGTCATTGCCGCAATTGACCAGGCATATGGACTCGGCGCGCGGATTTTTTATTTTACCGGCGGCGAGCCGTTTGTGTACCCCGGTTTCACCGGTATTTGTGACCGAATCCTTGCTCTGGACGATACCCACGTGGTTGTTTTGACAAATGGCAAAAAGATTTCAGCGTTTGACACATGGCTCAGGGCGACCCCTTCGGGAAAAGTGCATTTTCAGGTAAGTCTTGACGGCTGCCGGGAAAATCACGAGCGGATCCGCGGAAAAGGGAGCTTTGACCAGGTTGTTTCTTCACTGAAATATCTTACCGGATTACAGTTGCCGGTGACCGTATCGATGGCGGTAACTGCCGTGACCGCTGCGGATATGTCATCGATAGTGACAATTGCCGGTGAGGCGGGAGTGGGTGCGGTGCATTACATGTGGCCGTTTTTCCGGGGGAGGGCCCGAAAAGACGGGCATGTTTCGCCCGCTTGCCTGCTGAAGAACCTTATCGCGGCAGATTCGGTTGCCCGCGGCACCGGATGCGTGATTGATAACATTGAAGTGATCAAATCGCAGGTCTTTACCATTCCGGGGACCCGTCACGATTTAAGCAATGCCGCCTGGCAGAGCCTGGCAGTGGGACCGTCGGGAAAAATCTATCCCTCACCCGCGTTGGTCGGCTTTGACTATGCGTGCGGGGGTGTACTCGAGGACGGTCTTGAGTCGGTATGGCGCGATAGCGGCATTTTCAATACAATCCGTTCCGCAACAGTACGCGACTGCGGTCCTTTACAGGACGATCCACTGAAATATATTATCGGCGGCGGCGATATCGACCACAGCATGCACGCGGGTAACGAACCTTCAGGCAGCGACCCGTATATCGAGCTGTACAACGGCATTGCGCTGTATCTCATAGCTGATGCCGCCAGGCAATTCCAGGCCGGGAATAAACCCGGGCTGTTGTGCAGAATGGGGGAATTTATTTACGAGTGCACAGAAGACAGCCGGCCGGTCAATTTTACGCATTCCAATTGCGTACAGTCGATATCCGGCACTGACGGTCATGCGCTGGTGAAAAAATTCTATTCCCGGGCAGCGGAAGAAGTTAATGAAGATATTGTCAACCCGGTGACCTACAGCGGTGATGAGATCGATCATATTCCCGCGGAGTCGCGTGTCCGCTCGTACGGCTGCGGCAGCCCGGTGCGTGAAGCCGGCCTTGTAGAAGGGGAGAGCCTGCTTGATCTCGGCTGCGGCGCGGGGGTCGAATGCTTTATTGCAGCAAAGCACGTGGGGCCGCAAGGGCATGTTACCGGTATCGACATGGCCGACCCAATGCTTGACCGGGCGGAAAGGGCACGGAAGCAAGTGGCGCAAACGCTGGGCTATGATATTGTCCGGTTCAAAAAAGGGTTTCTGGAAACTCTTCCGATGAAACCGGATTGGGTGGATTGCATTATTTCGAACTGTGTCATAAATCTTACCGCTGATAAGCGTAGGACATTCAGAGAGGCCGGGCGGGTGCTTAAGCCCGGAGGACGGCTGTGCATATCCGATATTGTCTGCGACCGGGACATTCCCCTGGAGATGAAATACAATGCCGTATTACGCGGGGAGTGTATCGGCGGCGCGCTGCGTGAGCCCGAGCTGTTTGCCATGCTTGACGAGCTCGGGTTTGTCGATATCTATATTAACAAACGGTATTTGTACCGCCGGGTTGAAAACATTCCTTTTTTTGCAATCACCTATACCGCATACAAGCCGGCAATGCAAACAAAGGAGAGCACACTTCTTTACCGGGGGCCTTTTCCGGGGGTTATTCACGAAGACGGCACGCTGCTTCGGCGGGGCGAGGCGGTATCGCTGAGAGTATCGCCTTCGTTTACTCCCGATTCATCCTTTTTTGAGCTGGACAATGAGGGCAATGTCGTTAATATCGATCAGACAACCGCGTGCGGCGTATTTGTTGCGCCGGGCAGCGAAGCTGCCGGTGTCAAGGCCGCGCCTGATGAAACGCATTCAAGCGGCTGCTGTGTCTGCGGCGCGGACCTCGTATACACAAGCGAGAATATCCTTCGTACATGCTATTTCTGCGGGAAAGAATCGAGGGCTGATGCGCAGTGTGTCAACAATCATTTTGTCTGTGACGGCTGTCATGCGGCCGGTTCGCTGGAGATAGTGCGTACGCTGTGCTGCAGTTCGACGGAAACCGATATGCTCACCTTGTTTAACAGAATCCGGGAACATCCGTCAATACCCCTCCACGGCCCGGAACACCACGGTCTGGTACCGGGGGTCGTACTCGCCGCATACCGCAACAGCGGTGGAGCAATTACCGAGAATGAAATTCTGACAGGGATCGAGCGGGGGAGTAGCATCGCGGGCGGGGCCTGCGCGTTTTTAGGCGTATGCGGTGGAGCATCAGGTATCGGGACGGCATTTTCGATAATCCTGAAAGGCACGCCGTACAAAGCCGATGTCCGTCAGATTGTACAGAATGTTACCGCCCGTATTCTGGGAACAATTTCCGCGTTGAAAGCCCCGCGCTGCTGCTGCAGAGACGGGTACATTGCACTCAGGGAAGCTGCTGTTTTGTCAAAAGAGTACCTTCCCGTACAATTAACTGCACAAGACATTATTCCGTGCAGGCAGCATCACCTCAATAAGGAATGCATCAGGTCTGCCTGTCCTCTCTGGCCGGACAGAACAGCATAATTATTACACCGGCAAATACAAGCCCTGCAAAAACCGTCATTGTCATTCCGGACTTGCTTGGAAAGCCGAAGCTCCGCTGAAACGGGCCCCATCCGGCACGGTTACGGTTCCACGCTGAGGGTTTTGCCCAGCCACAACCGGGATACAAGCCCCGCACAAATGTTTGCTGCGCAGATCGAAGCGAAAATCCCGTAAGTTCCCCATATTCTGCTTAAAAGAATTGCCGATGGAATCATAATGATAAACGATCGAATGATCTCGAGAAGGACTGATCGCCCGCTGTGCTCCAGCGCGTTCAGGGATGCCCATGAAAACTGGTGCATCCCGAAAAAGCCGATACTAACCGGCACAATCATGAAATAAAGCGCGGCCGTGGAAACAACCTGCGTATTGTCATTAAACTGACGGGCTATAGTATCGCCGAAAAAGAATAAAACGATAAAAACAAAGCTCCCCCAGATTAAGGCAAACCGCATGCTGAGGGTAATGGCCCGCTGGATCCGGTTGAAATTTCCCGCTCCCCGGTTCTGGCCGATAAACGGTCCCAGCGAAACGGATAGTGCAAAAATCAATGTCAGCGAAAATGCTTCAACACGAGCGGCGATACCGAATCCCGCAACAGCTTCCGTGCCGAATTCAGCCACAAAACGGGTCATTACACCCATGGTGAATGGAATAATAACATTTGATAAAGCAACGGGAAGGCCGGTTTTCAACAGGCGGGTCCATGAATCGATACACGCGCTGATTCCGACAAACGGACGGCCCAGCATTTTTTCCCTGAAGTGAAGGGTGCTCAATGAAATGGTCAGTGAGGTTGCCCGGGCAAAAACCGTTGCCAGCGCTGCGCCGGCAAGCTCAAGCCGCGGAAATGGACCAATGCCGAATATCAGAAGCGGGTCAAGGACCGCATTAACAGTTACCGCAGCAAGCATGATCAGGCTCGGCGTTTTTGTGTCACCGGTCGCGCGGATCGCATTGTTGCCTACCATGGGCACAACAACAAATATCATGCCGAAATACCAGACCTGCATGTATTGTTTTACAAGATGGATGTTATGTTGTGTCGCACCGAGGGTGTAAAAAACCGGTTCGATAGTAAAGAGACCGATAATCACCAGGATTATAACAAGCGTAACCGAAAGCGTCAGGGAGTCGGTCGTCAGGCGTCGTACTTTACGCTGGTTATTTTCACCGACAGCCTGCGAGATGGAAACCACGGCTGCGACGCCGAGGCCGAGAGCAAAGCTCGAAATCAGCATTACAACAGGGAATGTCAGCGTCATTGCGGCAAGCTCCTGCGTGCCAAGTTTCCCCACATAAAACGTGTCGACAAGGTTGAATGTCATCATCGCAAGAATGCCGACAAGCATGGGCGCGGCCAGTCCCGCAAGCGTCCTTCCGATCGGGCCGGAAGTCAGTTTTGCAGTGTTGTTTTTCATAGGGGTAAAAAGGTCAGCTTTTTTTACCGCTCAGGCGGCCGGCCAGGCGAACAGCTTCCATGGCATCCCCGGCATAGCCGTGAGCACCGATTTCATCGGCATAGTGCTGGTCGACCACTGCGCCGCCGATCATGAATTTGACGTCTGCAAGGCCCCGGGCGCGGGCCAGTTCGATAATGCGTTTCATCTCGACCATGGTGGTGGTCATAAGCGCGGACAGGCCGATAATCGCGGCATTGTGCCGCCGCGCAGCGCGAATAATATCCTCCGCAGAAACATCCTTGCCTAAATCGACAACATCAAAGCTGTAATTTTTCAACATCAGGGCGACAATATTTTTCCCGATGTCATGGATATCACCCTGAACAGTCGCCAGAAGCACGCGTGGGCCTTTTGGCGTGTCGCTCAGCTTCTCAGATTCGTCAAGTATCGGCTGAAGGACGTCAAAACCCGCGCGCATGGTGTCCGCACAGGTGATAAGCTGGGGAAGGAAGTACTCTTTTTTATCGAATTTATCGCCGACAAGGGTGATCGCGGGTATGAGCTGATTGTCAACAAGGTCCCGTGCCTGCTCACCGTTTTTCAGCGCGCGGTCAATCAGCCGGGAAATACGTTCCTCATCGCCATTGACAACCGCATCAAATACCGCCTGCGCGGGAGTGCGACCGGCGCCCGGGGGCTGCTTTTCGCCATTGCTATCAGCATGCACAAAGCGCTTGAGATAGCGGGAAAATTTTCTGTCTCTTCCCAGAAGCGCGTTGCATGCATACGCTATATTCACGGTCTGCTCTGAGATACTGTCCAGCAATGCCGCGTTCAGGCCTTTTCCCGCGGCCATGCTCAGAAACGTGCTGTCGGGCCACCGGCGTTCATCCGGGCCGTACGTACAATTTGAAACGCCGAAAATTGAGTGCACGCCCCGCGTGCGGGAGCACCACTCTACCAGGTCAAGACTCATGCGCCCTCTGTCTGCGCCTTCGGCGGCAGGGGCCACGAGACAATCGACCAGACAGTGGTGTTCGGCAATGCCGAATCCGGCCGCGCGGGCAAGGACCTTTTCAGCAGTCGATTCTGTTTCCTGCACCGAGACGGGTACTCCCAGGCCGGTGACCGGCGTGCAGACAATCATCGCTCCGTACCGGGCCGCGGTCCGGAGCATAGGCTCCAGCACGGCTACCTTTGCCGGAACACTGGTGAGGAGCGCGCGACCCGGATATACCCGCAATGCCTGTTCCGCAACCGCAGGGTCCATAGTATCGATTGCCACCGGTAACGCGGCCGATTTTGCCGCGACCATGACCGCGTTGCGCATACTGCCCGTTTCATCGCCCCCCGGAACATGCACGTTGATATCGATGATATCAGCGCCCAGGCGTTCCTGTTCCCTGGCCGCATCCCTGAGAAGAGAAAACGAGCCGTTCAGGAGCTCTTTTTTGAGTGCCGGTTTCCCTGAAGGATTTATTTCTGCACCGATCACTGCAAGGGGCCGGTCCCTGCCGATATGCACGCTTTTTTGATACGAACATACCGCAGCGCCCGCATGTGCAGGTGGCATAACCGGCGTGAATTGTGAAGCCGCGCGTTTCAAGCCTGCGATATATACGGGGGAGGTGCCGCAGCATCCGCCAAGAACATTGACCCCGGCTTCAAGCAGCAAACGGGCATACGCGCAGAAATCATCGGCGCTCATGTCAAATACCGTAACGCCGTCCCTGAGAACAGGCATGCCGGCGTTGGGTTTGGCCAGAAGAGGGACCGTTGCATGTGGCTTGAGTTGCCCGATTACCTGCGCCATGGTTTCCGGTCCTGTGGAACAGTTGCATCCGACAATATCCGCGCCGAGCGATTGAAGCGTAATCAGGGCGGACAGCGGATCGGTCCCGTTCAACGTGCGGCCTTCAGTACCGAATGTCATGCTCACCATGAGCGGCAGGTCGCAGGTTTCCTTTGCCGCGATTACCGCGGCACGGGTTTCCTGTAGGTCAATCATGGTTTCAATAACGATCGCGTCGACGCCGCCCCGCGCAAGGGCGTCGATCTGTTCGGAAAACGCAGCAACAGCATCTTCAAACCCGAGATCGCCGAACGGCTCGACAAACCGTCCGGTAGGGGCAACGTCGCCGATAACAAGTGCGCTGTCACCCGCTGCCCGGCGGGACAAGGCAGCAAGCGACCTGTTAATTTCTCCAACCCTGCCGCCAAGACCGAACTCGTCGAGCTTGAACCGGTTGCCCCCGAATGTCGGCGTATACACGGCATCACTTCCCGCTTCAACATAGGCACGCTGGACCGCGGTTATTGCCGATGGATTTTCCAGCACCCACTGCTCGGGACACGCGCCCGCGGGCATGCCGTGCTTTGCCAGCTCCGTGCCCGTGGCGCCGTCAAGAATGACTATTTTATTCGATACGATCGATTGTAATTCTTTTCGTGTCATAGTGCTACTCTGCAAGCTCTCCGTTGCGTTTGTGCATGCCCGTGTCTTTCCCGCGGAGTGCATTGCATGCCTGCACCGCGGCCATGATGGAATCCGATGACGGATTGGCGATTGCCATTGACAGTCCCCGTCCCATGGCCATGCCGAGAAACGCGGTATTGATCCATTTCCGTTCGGGCATGCCGAAAGAGACATTCGACAAGCCGACAATTGAATTGCTCCCCAGCGTGTTCGTGCTCCACTCGATGCAATCGAGGGTTACAGCGGCTGCTTCGGGGTTTGAGCTGATGGTCATCACCAGGCCGTCAACGACCAGGTCGTCGACAGTGCATCCGTACAGCGCGGCTTCATCAACAAGTGACTCGACTACAGCGATCCGTCCGGCCGCGGTCGGAGGGATCCCCTGGTCGGTAAGCGGCAGTGCAATAATCATCGCGCCGTATCTGGCTGCTGCAGGAAGTGTTTTTTCGATCCGCTCGCGCTCGCCGGAAATTGAATTGACCAGTGCGCGGCCGGGACAGAGACGAAGCGCGGCTTCGGCAACCGCGGGATTGCTCGTATCGATACACAACGGCAGTGGCGACATGCGCGACAGCAGCCTGATACTATTGAGCATCATGTTCATCTCATCGATTCCCGACAATCCCATATTGACATCAAGCACAGCGGCACCCCGCCGCGCCTGCTCCTGTGCATACTGCTTGACTTTAAGCAAGCTGTTTTTGCGGAGTTCGGCCTGGAGCGCTTTTTTGCCTGTCGGATTGATCCGTTCTCCGACAACGGCAAACGGGTGGCGTTGTCCCAGGAAAACAGTTTGCCGCGCGGATGAGAGCGCACCGACAGACAGTACCTGCGGCGGTGCGACGGTATGGCGCTGTGTTGCATTCCGCACTGCAGCAATATGTGCGGGGGTGGTGCCGCAGCATCCGCCGATAATAGCAGCCCCGGCTTTGATAAATGCCGGTCCATACGAGCCGAATTCATCCGGTCCCATATCAAATGTCGTAACGCCGTCAACAAGGCGCGGGTGGCCTGCATTTGGTTTTGCGCAAAGCGGCACCCGCGCATGGGGCTTGAGTGTTGTAATGATATCAATCATTCCGGAAGGTCCGGTTGAGCAGTTGCAGCCGACTGCGTCGGCCCCGAGTGCCTGGAGCGTTATCAGTGCGGAGACCGGGTCGGTGCCGTTGAGCGTGTGTGCGGTATTGTCGAATGTCATGCTTACCATGACCGGGTAGTTGTCAAGCTCTCTGACTGCAATCAGCGCCGCGCGGGCTTCCTGAATGTCCATCATGGTCTCGATCACGAACCCGTCAACGCCGCCGCCCGCAAGCGCGGCGGCCTGCTCCTTATAGCAGGCAACAGCGTCTTCAAAAGCAAGATCACCGAACGGGTCGACAAATTTCCCGGTAGGCGCGAGATCGCCGAACAGAAGCGTGTCGCCGATAGACTCGCGGGAACGCCGCGCAAGCTCGGTGTTTATCTCCCGGGTCTGATCGCCAAGTCCGAACTCGCTCAGCTTGTACCGGTTCCCGCCGAATGTCGGTGTGTACACCAGCGCGCTTCCCGCATGTTTATACTCGCGTTGCATGGCGGCAACAGTGTCTTTATTATCAAGCGCCCACTGTTCGGTACATACGCTCCCGGGCATGCCGCGCCTGATAAATTCGGTGCCGGTAGCGCCGTCGAGTATCAGCAGATTTTTGCTGCAAAGGTTTTTGAACGTATCTCGTGTCATATCAATCGACCGCGGGTGTCTTGTTTTTGCGTTTGCCGGCAGACATCGGGCGCCCGGCTATTCCTGCTCGATGCCTGCTATGGCGGTTACTGATTTTTCCGGGACCAGCATGCACCCCGGCGTTAATTGCAGGCCAAGGCGCTCCAGGTCAAGCAGCCGGTACATACTTTTCTGGTTTTCCAGCGCAACATCGCCATACCCCGGAGAAAATCGTCTCTTTGTCAAATGTTCCCGCTTCCGGCTCAGCGATTGACGGACATACTCGTTGATCCAGCCGAGTGCGGCATCAGCGCTCTGCCCGCCTACAGCATCGTAAATTACTCCGGTCGCGCCGTCACCCCGGTCAATGCTCTTTGCAGCGGCCTGTACGATGTCCGGTCCGGCGGTTGAAGCCATGAGTGCAACCGCGTGGCTGTTTTGAAGCAGCTTTGCCAGAGACGTACCGGTAAGCTCTGAACCGTCCTCAAGGACTGTTTTGCCGGCTTCGTGTTTTTCGATATCCATTCGCATATAGCATCCCCGGAGTTCGCAGAGAGAAAATCCATCAGAGATATTCCTGTCAAGTGTCGATTTCTGGTCGGCACTGAGCGTGGTTTTCCTCCGGTTATACCCCAGCCGTATCAGGACCATCCGCTCCGGAATTTCAATGGGAATACGGGTAAAAAAGTATGGTTGTTCCAAGAATATATCCGAGGTGATGTGCAATAAAGAAAAACAGAATAAAATACTAGAACCGGAAGAATAACTCAACCGTCCATGGAATTCAGTCGAATGCCGGGTCCGGTACTGCACGGTCATAGCTTCTGCTGTCATGCGAAAACGCGCTCATTACCCAGAAATAGGTACTTCGGACCCCGGGCATGGCAACAGTCGGATGATAACCTTTTGGTATGAGAACACAGTCGCCTGATGAGACAGGGAAGACAGTGTCGGGATGTCCCGGGGTTTCGTAGGCAAGATGGAGGACGAATTTCGGTGCGGGGATATCGAAATAAGCGTAAATTTCTTCAAGGTCGCGTTCGTGCTGGTGCGGCGGCCAGCTTGTCCACGCTCCCGGATCGCCTCTTGTGAACCCTGTTATCAGCCGTGAGGCCGGCATTTCCTGATTGACAGCCATATAAACGGACCGTCGAAACGGGGGAGTACCGTGCACCTGGTTGATTTCACCCGACGCACGGTCAGGATCGTGTTTCCTGACAAAAAAATCACCGGTATTTTCATACAGACTGCCGCCGATGTAGCAAATCGAGCCCCCGACAGAGCGGACATACACTTCTGTGCGGGCCGGAACATAGAACGAATCGAGTTTTGACAGGCGGGATGTGCTGTTTTCACAAGCGATCTCTAGTGTACCGTCAATGATACCCACGCTCAATTCAAGGTCCTCATTGTAAAGCACATGTTCGCCGTGATTTTCAAGGTTGAGCCGGAAGAACCACGTACAGGTACACGCCGAGTTTTCCGGGGTAATTATTGTGTGCATT